>NZ_JBNARB010000007.1:0-82872 GCF_049723235.1 Thermovenabulum sp.
GAAACTTTCACACTTTTACCACCACCGCATATTATAAAATTAGAAATCTCAATAAGGGAGGTAAAAAATAATGACAGAAGTAACCAGAGGCGGATGCAACAATTGGTGGTGGATATTCATAGTGATTTTTATAATTATTCTGCTTTTCTGCTGCTGCAGTCTGTTCTTCACCGGGTTTTAAAATTTGAAAAACGCACATTAAGAAAGACCCTGGCCGTATTAACCAGGGTCTTATTTTAATTTATGAGTTCCATTTTTCCAGCAGTTTTTTAATATCCTCGGGCATCGGCATATCCGGGTAAAATTTTTCAAATTCTAAAGCAAGCTGGCTAACCTGTTTTTTTACTTCCGGTGGCAGGATATCCACAAAGGATTTCATGACATCTTCTAAACTTTTCTGGTCAACTTCCTTTATTCCGAACTGTTCAAGAAGTTCCTTGGCTTTATCCATATTCTCAGGAGAAATACCAAAATCCGCCATAATTTTTGAAATAGATTCAGCATTTAAGCCCGTTGACTCGAGAAATTTCTTCATTTCTTCAAAATTCATAAGATTTTCCTCCTTAATCAATTAAGGTTAAAGCCCTTTTAACATCAATAAAACCGGCCCCCTGTTTTTCCTTGGAATATCCAAGGCTCCTTGCGGTTCTTGCCAATACTTCTTTTACTTCAGAAGGTTTTAAACGTTTCTTGCTGAGGATTAAAGCACAAGCCCCGGAAACATGAGGGCAGGCCATTGAAGTCCCGCTCATTAGAACATAACCGCCGTCATTATAACAGGACAATACGTCGACCCCCGGAGCAATGAAGTCCACTTCTTTACCCTGGCTGGAAAAAGGTGCAAATGTCCCCCTTCTATCGCATGCGGTAACCGCTATTACTTCCTCATACTTTGCGGGAAAAAGAACACCGTCTTTTTTACCGGTATTTCCAGCTGCGGCTACGAGAACGATACCATTATCATAGGCCTCCTGGATAGTTCTTTTCAGGGCATTACTGTCATTGGGGATTCCAAAACTCATGTTTATAACATCCACCCTTGAACTGATGCACCAATCTATTGCTTCAAGAATTCCTGAAAGCTGTCCACTTCCGTTTTTATCAAAAGCTTTTACGGAGATAATTTTTGCTTTTGGTGCAACTCCCACCACTCCTATATCATTGTTTAAAGCTGCAATGGTTCCGCTGACATGGGAACCGTGCCCGTTGTCATCGGATATCAGGTTTTTTTTGTAAGTCCCCGTTAGTTCTTTTACATTATCCTTTAGATCCGGGTGATTCGCATCAACTCCGGTATCAATGACCCCTACTCTTATTTCCTCACCGCTAAAACTTTGCCAGCATTCCGGTGCTTTTAACTTTTGCACCCCCCAGGGTATTTCCTGCCCCCTTAAGGAATAAACTTTTACAGATTCGGGTATAACCTGAATATTTACGCTGACATCTTCTTCCACCGATTCTATCCAGGGCTCCTCGCTTAAAAGGCTGAAAACCTCCGGCCTTTTTGCCCTGCATACGACAATTTTTAGCCTCCGGAAGTTTTTATCCACAGCAAGCCCGTATTTTTTATAAATCTCAAACCTTTGAGAAGGCCTCGTTTCTTTTTTAAAAACTATTATCTTGTTTTCATAGTTATAATGGGACCCAGTATCCACTATTTTAACCCCCCCCCATTCCCTTTTCAGGCTTATAATATTAAGATATTCACCCTAACACATTTATGTGATAAGGCATATTATAAAATTGATAATATTTGAGCTGAGGTGATTAAAATGTCCGAAGAAATGGGAAAAATTGAAGGAAAATGTGAGCTGGAGGAATTTAAAGAAGAAATAATATCTGAAATTACAGGTCCCCAAGGAGAAGAAAAGGAAGGTAATAGGGAGGAGGAAAATTTCTTACTTCTGGGCAAAAAAATACTCCGCCACACAATTATCACAGGTAAAATGGAAAATTCCTTAAAAATTGCCGCTAATTCTTTTGACTTTCTGAAAGCTTTAGTGGAAAGCTTGGCATCTATTTCCAGTATAGCCCGGGAAAAACTAATAGAATCTGCCGAAGAAACGGAAATTAATAATACTCTGTTACAGGGTAAGAAGCTTTTCGGCCCCTTATTACTCAATATTTTACACACCGAAGAATTTAGACAGATAATGGCAAATACTCTGGTCCAGGTTTTAAACGACAAATAATTTTTTGAGGTTGATTTTTTCAACCTCTTTTTTTTATTTTAAAAAGGAAAAAAAGATGATAATATATAAAGGCAAAAAAATCGGGAAAGGAGTTTTTAAAAAATGGAAAGGAAAGAAAGGCTGGATAAGGTTCTTTCCATGTGCGGTTTCGGTACGAGAAAGGATGTAAAAAAGATAATAAAGGAAGGCGAAGTATCGGTAAACGGTGAAGTTATAAAAGACGCGGGTTTTCACGTTTCTCCCCAAACCGATAAAATATGTGTTTCGGGAGATCCCATCGCCTTTAAAAGAAACCTGTACTTGATGCTTTATAAACCTGCCGGCGTGGTATCCTCCACCTACGATAAGAAGGATGAAACCGTTGTAGACCTTTTAGAAGGTGAGTATTCTCACAGAAACCTTTTCCCTGTGGGAAGGCTTGACAAGGATGCGGAAGGTCTAATTCTTCTCACCGATGACGGCATCCTTGCCCATAAGCTTTTATCCCCAAAAAATAAAGTTTTTAAAGAATATTACGTGGAGGTAGAAGGTTATTTATCCGCCGATGACGTGCAGGCTTTCAGTAAAGGCATTCAATTAGAAGACTTTAAAACCCTGCCCGCCGAACTTTCCATTGTTCAAAGCCATGAAATTTCCAGGGCAATAGTGAAAATATGCGAAGGCAAATTTCACCAGATAAAGAGAATGTTTGAAGCACTGGGGAAAAGGGTAGTTTACTTAAAAAGAACGGCAATAGGTTCATTAAGATTAGATGACTCCCTTTCCCCCGGTGAATGGAGAGAGCTGACGCAGGAAGAATTAGAAATTTTGAAGAATGAGCTGGCTTAAAAGTATCATTTTATAAAAGAATTACGGTAAGTTTTTCCTTTTCCTGTTCATCGTTATAAAATAGTACGATATTGCCGTTAATAATATTGTATTCCCTAAATACACCTTTTGTCCTGAAAATCTCCTTTCTTTCTCCTTTGTTAACTTTAAAAATGCTGATTTCTCCATTATTAATTCCAACAATAATCAAATTACCTTTTATCAGCTTAAGATTTTGATACATCTCGGGTATAAACCTGTACCCGGTATCGATTACCTGACGGGACCCGTGGTTGTAATATACTAAATCCTTCCATCCCTCATCAATAGTTTTATAAAAATAATACTCTTCTTCGGAAAGTATCAATGCAGGATAAAACCCCATTTTAATATTTTCTTCATTTATTTTTTTTGCTTTATTCTCTTTCAAATTGTAAATCCACAGTCCATCAAAGGCTATAGAATTCATTTTTTCCGGATTAAATACACTGTATTTATTGAGCTCCTTAGCGTTTTCAAGAGGGACACTGGAAAAGATCATATAATCCGAATCTCCATTAAAATAGGAAAATCCTATTCTCATGCCCTGCAAGGCTATATCAAACTCTTTATTTTCTTTAAAATCAATCACCCGTATACCGTCGGCGATGGGATAGGGGCCGTCCTCCCCTTCTACGTATTCAAAGTCACCTTTTTCATTTTTTACTACATAATAAAGAGCTAAATACCTTCCGTCAGGTGACCAGCGGGGGGTAAAATAGTCTCTTTCACCGGCTCTGGCAAGAAAAACTTCTTTTTTGTTATCTACATCAAAGACATAGATCCCCCTTCTTTCCGGCTCTAATAAGCTGTAAGCAATATACTTCCCATCCGGAGATATTTGAGGGTAAAAAAGTCCATCGTAGAAAGGAAGCCCGGATTTTAACAGGGTAATATTACCGCTTGCCAGCTCTAATTGAATATATTTCCCTGGCACAAATATTATTGCTTTTTCCTCTTCGGGCAAAAATTTAAAGTTACCTATATAAAGGTGTTCCAGCTCAATAAAAGCAATTTTCTTTTTGTTCCTGTCGACAGTATTAAAACTGTAAGCTGAAAAACCAATTTTTTCTCCATCTTTTTCGGCTTTCAGGTAATATAACTTATTGCCCTTCCATCCTAAAAGGTAAAAAAGATAGCCTTTCTCCGCATTTTCCGCTTCAATCCTGTCGGCGGTTAAAACCGTTTTTAAGTCCTTAGAAATAACGTACAGTTTAATATTTTTTTCTCCATCTTCCTTGATAATAGGAAAATTTCCGTCTTCGGAGGCAAAGGAATCTGTAAGGTAATAAACAAAGGAATGAAAATACCCTGCCTTCGATACCGCTTCCGTATATGTGGTATTTTCTACCATCGGGTTAATCTTTCTCATTAGTTTTAAATCATTAAACTCTACCGTAACCTCATTATTATCGGTATTATCTTCTTTTTCATTATTTTGGTTTTGCGAATTTTGAGAGGGTGGTGCCGTATTTTGCTTACCGCAGGAAATCGCGGATACGGTGATCATTAAAATTAGCAATAAAACCAAAAGGATTTTTGATAATTTTTTAAATCCCATTTTTACATCTCCTTTTATTTTATAGTAAATGGTTCCATTTTCCCCAAAAGTATTTTTTCAATTAAAAAAGCTACCCCTCCTTCATCGTTTCTCCTGGTAATAAACCGGGCTTTTTTCTTCAATGGTTCTTCGGCATTTTCCACAGCTACGCCGAGTCCTGCCGTTTTCAGGAGGGAAATATCGTTGAAATTATCCCCCACAGCACAGGCTTTTCCCAAAGGAATTTTGAGGTAATCGCACAGTTTCTTTAAACCTTCTCCTTTTGATACATTTTCGGGTAAAATCTCAAAATAGTATTTATCACTTTGTACCGCATTAATGTTTATACCGTATTTTTGCTCTATCTTTTTTATTTCCTCCTTAGCCAGTGCCACATCCCCTACAAGGAGTATCTTATTTGCCCTTTCTATTTCCTTTAAATTGTATACCCGATCGTATATCACTTTTTGTACATTGATATAATAATCATGGGCGGATTTTATTTCGGAAATAAAAACTTTATCGTGAAAATGAACAACTATTCCTATCTCAGGATTATCCATAAAGTGGTCTATAATAATATCGTACAATTTTCGTTCAAGGTAGACGGTGTAAATACGTCCTTTTTCGGGATCGTAAAGTTCCCCTCCGTTGAAAAGTATCGCCGGAATATCTAAGTTCAATTTTTTTATATAGGGAAGTGCTCCCCTTTCTCCCCTTCCAGTGGCTATTGTAAAAAGCCCCCCTTTTTTTCTGAAAGCTTCAATTGCCCTTATATTTTCCTCGGGTATATTTTTATTCTCATCCAGCAATGTCCCATCTAAATCCGTTACTATAAGCCTGTATTCCATTTGTTAGACCCCCTGCGGTTTCTTCCTCACTTATATTTTACAATAAAATCCCCCGGATTTCTCCTTATTTTTTTCAGCTTTTAATCAGTCCCCCTTTATCCCGATATGTAATGGAAATCCAGAAGAAGGGATAAAATATAAAAAATTGCCTTTAAGGGGAGGGATAATTACGCCCATTGACATAGGAATTATAGGAGCAGGATGGATTTGTGAAATGATATTGGATTCCCTGCAAAAAAAAGGTAAGGATAAATTTAATTTAACTGCGGTCTGCGATGTAAATACTGCAAGGCTTCAAGAACTTAAAAGCAAATATGCGATAGATAAAATCTATACAAGTGCCGACGAATTAATTAAGGATTCAAAAACCGAAATCATTGTAATTGCCACACCGCCTTTTTTACATTTTGAAATGGGTAAAAAGGCTTTAGAAGCAGGAAAGCACCTATTTTTAGAAAAACCGGGCTCCCTTACCGTCGAACAAATAAAAGAGCTGGTAGACATTTCTTCCCGAAAGGGTTTAAAAGCCACCATAGACTACGTAATGAGGAGAAACCCTCTTTATATAATTTTAAAGAAAATTTGTGATGCAAAGATTTTTGGATTCCCTGAAAGGGCATATTTAGAAAACTATGCCCATGATGACCATCTTTTGCCTTCTCACTGGTTCTGGGACTACGAAAAAAGCGGAGGAATCTGGGTAGAACACGGTGTTCACTTTTTCGATATAGTAAACTGGTTGTTTAAAATGCCGGTAAAGGTACAAGCAATTAACTTTGTAAGAAAAGGAGAAGCCTTAATAGACAGGGTATACGGGTTTTCCCTCCATGAAGGAAATGTGGTAATATCCTATTACCACAGCTTCACCAAACCCGAAGCTTTTGAAAAAACTTCTTTTCATTTTATTTTTGACAGGGCTTATGCAAAGGTCAACGGCTGGATTCCCGAAAAACTGGAAATTGAAGCTCTACTTAATAAAGAAGAGGAAGAATTTTTAACAAAAACCCTTTTAAGGAATTCCGATGATTACTTACCCGGAGTAAATATTGATATAAATTGCAATATATTAGCAGAATACAAAGGTGATTCCAGATTTTTTAAAGGGAAAGGAAAATCCTTTACGGCCTCCCGCCGAGTAAAATTTGAGTTTTCCTTAAAGCAGGACCGGTGGGAAGTGTATAAGTCTTCTATATTTAAAGGTATTGAAGATTTAACCGAAGCAATAAAAGGTAAAAAAGAATCTCCGGAGGTCACTTTAGAGGATGCCTTAAATTCATTAAAAATAGCCCGGGATCTGGAAAAAAATTCTATAAAGATTTAAATATAAGAGGGCAATTCCCTCTTTTTTATTTACAAAATCTCCAGTATTTTATATAATTCATTAATGTGTTACCACCTTTGAAAGGAGATAAAATCACAATGGAGATAGGTATTGTAGGTCTACCCAATGTGGGAAAAAGCACCCTTTTTAACGCTATTACCAGAGCAGGGGCTGAATGCGCCAATTACCCTTTCTGCACCATTGAACCAAACGTGGGGGTTGTTCCCGTGCCCGATGAAAGACTGGATTTTCTGGCGAAAATGGAAAATCCGGAAAAAATCACCCCTACGGTTATAAAATTCGTGGACATTGCCGGGCTGGTCAGGGGAGCCAGTAAGGGTGAGGGCCTCGGCAATAAATTTCTTTCTCACATTCGCGAAGTAGATGCCATTGCCCATGTGGTCAGGTGCTTTGAAGATCCCAATGTGGTTCATGTGGATGGAAAGGTCGATCCCGTCAGGGATATAGAGACCATTAATTTTGAATTGATTTTCGCCGATATGGAAACAATAGAAAAACGTATTGATAGAACCAAAAAACAGGCAAAATCCGGGGAGAAACAGTATTTAGAAGAACTTGCACTTCTTGAAAGAATAAAAGAAAATCTGGAAAAAGGTATCCCGGTAAGGGCTATGGAGCTGGAAGAAGAGGAAATTCAAAAGGTGAGGCAGTATTTTTTACTGACTTCTAAACCCGTCATTTATGTGGCAAATATATCCGAAGAGGACCTGCTTTCAAAAAAAGAAGGAGAACTGCTAAAAAAAGTAAAGGAATATGCGTTAAAAGAAGGGGCCGAAGTTATTCCGGTCTGCGCGAAAATTGAAGCAGAACTTGCAGAACTGGAAGGAGAAGAAAAGCAAGAACTTTTAAGGGAATACGGCCTTGAAGAGTCGGGATTGGACAGGCTAATAAAAGCTTCTTACAGACTGCTCGGTTTAATAACCTTTTTTACGGCAGGTCCAAAGGAAGTCAGGGCATGGACAATAAAAGAAGGTACAAAAGCACCTCAAGCAGCCGGAAAAATTCACAGTGACTTCGAAAGAGGCTTTATCAGGGCTGAAGTGATATCCTTTGAAGACCTGAAAAAATGCAAAAATCAAAATGAGGCAAAAGAAAAAGGGCTTATTCGGATTGAGGGTAAAGATTATATCATGAAAGACGGAGATGTGGTCTACTTCAGGTTTAATGTGTAATAGTGTCATTAAAAAAGGTGCCTTTAAAAGGCACCTTTTTTGCTATATTCTATTTAACGCGATTTTCTCAGAGCGATGGAAATGAAAAGTGCAAGTCCGCCGTAAAGAAGGGTAACTCCAAAAACCAGCATCGCAATAGCACCGGGTTCCATACCTGTATTAGTCATTTCTGGACACCACCTTTTCACTAACCTGCCCATAGGGGTCCATCTTTGTCCACGGCCTTGATGCAAGGTATAAAGCCGCCACCAGCATTCCTATTGCCACACCCCAGCCGAGAATTATAACGGCGCTCATGGGATAACCGCTGTAAGGAGCTTTGAATTCATTGATGATGTTTTGTATGAACATATATCCGAGGATAATCGGGGTGAGGTATTTTACGCAGAAATCCAGCCACCATCCAATTCTGAAATCCGAATACCTGTTGGCATGTTCCTTAATTTTATCCGTTCCGTAAACATAACCCAGCAATACTGCTTCTATTAAACCGAGTAGAGCAATTCCGTAATTCCCAACAAAATGGTCAACAATGTCGAGGATGTGAACTCCCGCACCGGTTGCAATAAACATACTACCTATAAATCCGCCAATAGAAATCCTGGTAATTATCTGCTCCCGGGACAGATTGTACTTATCAAGGGCAGCGGTAGCAAAGGATTCAAGCATGGAAATGCTGGAGGATATTCCTGCGATGAACAGTGCAAAGAAAAATATTATTCCGAAAAGGCTCTGCATGAACTTGGGCATTGGCAGCATGCTTATAGCCTTCGGGAAAGCCACGAAAGCTACGCCCGCACCGCTCGTTGCCACTTTTTCAAAAGGCACTCCCGAAGCAACGGAAACATAACCGAGTATACTAAATACGGCAAGCCCTGCCATAAAGTCGAAGCTGGAGTTTGAAAATACCGTGATAAAAGAGTTGTTTACTATATCGGATTTCTCGGGCAGGTAGCTGGCATAGGCTATCATTACACCTACCGCTAAAGTAGTTGAGAAGAAAACCTGAGCGTAAGCCGCAATCCAAACCTTTGCGTTCATAATCTTTGAAAAATCGGGTTTTAAAAACCAGTTAAGACCGTAAGCCGCACCGGGTAGGGTTAATCCCCTTATTGTAATAATCACCATTAACAGTGCCAGAAGCGGGGTCATTACCCGGCAGGCCTTTTCGATTCCTCCCGAAATACCCTTTTTAGTAATGGTGTAATTCAAGAGCCACACGATAATTACCGCAAGAGCAATGTTCCACCTGAAGCCGCCCAGGTCCCAGGGACCGCTGGATACCCCAAGGAATTTCCCGCCGAAAAAGGCATTGGGATCAGCTCCCCAGGCCTGGGTAATTGCGTAAACCAGGTAGTTTAAGCTCCAGGAAATAATAGTTGAATAATAGCACATTACAATTAGCGGCACCATTGTCTGCCACCAGCCGATAAACTCGTACTTTTTACCAAGTCTTGCAAAAGATAAGGTGGCTCCGCCTCTCATCTTGTGACCGAAGGAAAATTCCATTATCATCAAAGGCACCCCGGCGGTCAGGAGTGCAAAGAAATAAGGCAGAATGAAGGCGCCGCCTCCATTCTGGTAGGCCATAAAAGGAAAGCGCCAGAAGTTTCCGAGACCAACGGCAGCACCAACGGTAGAAAATATGAATCCTGCCCTTGATCTCCACTGATCCCTTTCAAAATTTTCCATAACCTCACCCCTTAATTTTTATTTTTTTACTCTACCGGCTCCAATCTTGCAAGGAAGTGCCTTAATACCGGTGGCTCGTAAACCAATCTCAGTCCTTTCAAGGATTCCCTTCTTGAATAGACCCTTTTTACGGCTTCAGCAATTACATCCATGTGGCTGTTGGTGTATACCCTTCTGGGTATGGTCAGCCTTACGAAATCAAGAGCTGGAAGTATCTCTTCTTTTGTAATCGGGTCCCTTCCGGCCAGAAGGGTTCCTACCTCTACCGCTCTAATTCCCGCTTCTATATACAGTTCCACGCAAATTACCTGGGATGGATATTGATTTTGCGGGATGTGAGGCAAGAATTTCTTTCCATCTATAAATACCGCGTGTCCACCGGTGGGATACTGAATGGGTATGCCGGATGCCCTGAGTTTGTCGCCGAGGTATTTTATCTGGTTAATTCTCCAGTAAAGGTAGTTTTCGTCCAGTACCTCCTCCAAACCGCGAGCCATGGCTTCCATATCCCTTCCTGCAAGACCGCCGTAGGTAACGAATCCTTCCATAGGAACAACCATTTGCTGTACCTTTTTGTAAAGCTCCTCATCGTCTTTAAGGGCAATTAATCCGCCGATATTCACGAGGGCATCCTTTTTAGCGGACATTGTAAAGCCTTCCGCATAGGAGAACATTTCCCTGACTATTTCTTTGACAGTCTTATTCTCGTAGCCTTTTTCCCTTTCTTTAATGAAATAAGCATTTTCAGCAAATCTCGCCGCATCAATAAAGAGCTTTATCCCGTATTTATCGGCAATTCTTTTTACTTCTTTAATGTTTTCCATGGATACCGGCTGTCCGCCAGCGCTGTTGCAGGTAACAGTAGCAAGAATAAAGGCAACATTTTCAGGACCTACTTCCTTAATGAAGGCTTCCATTCTTTCCACATCAAAGTTCCCTTTAAAGGGATGGTAATTTTCTGTGTCTTCGGCTTCTTTAATAACAAAATTCTTGGCAATACCACCGGCTAATTCAATATGCGCCTTAGTTGTATCAAAATGCATATTACCCAGTACATACTGACCCTTTTTGATCAGGAGGGGGAATAATACCTTTTCAGCACCCCTTCCCTGGTGGGTAGGTACCGTAAAATTGTAACCAAAAACATCCTTTACTACATCGCAGAGGTGGATGTAGTTTCTGCTTCCTGCATAGGCTTCATCTCCGAGCATCATACCCGCCCACTGGTAATCGCTCATTGCAGATGTGCCGCTGTCGGTCAGTAGATCGATGTATACATCTTCGGATTTTAACATGAAGGGGTTGTATCCCGCTTCTTTAATTTTTCTAATCCTTTCCTCCCTTGTCAGTATTTTTAAGGGCTCGACCATTTTTATTCTGTAAGGTTCTGCCATTCTCGTAAGATCGTCCAGCATTTTAAGGCCTCCTTTTTATTTTATAGGTATTTGCAAAAACGAAATATTATTAATGCAATCTTTATGCCATCAATGTTGAATGATTGAAAGGCCTTATTACTTCAAAAAAACTTTTTTTATAAAAAAAATTTTATTTTACATCATGTATCATTTTTGTACATAAATAAACAAATGTCTCTTTTCGAGACATTTGTTTCATAAATTTATAACAATTTATGTCTTATTTTGATACAATTTTGCATAATTTTTTAGTATTGTCCGCAATTCTTTTATTATTCTTTTACTTTTAGATATTTGCCAATATTAACAGTTGATACCGTATTCTTTTATTTTTCTGTACAATGTAGACCGGGGTATCCCGAGCACCTGGGCGGCCTTACTTTTGTTTTTAAATACTTTGAGGCTCTCTTCTATAAGGTTTCTTTCGACTTCAAAAAGCTTCGGCCAGCGGTCTTTGGCCGAATCGTAATACTGATAAGGGCTGTCTTTTATAAGGTATTCGGGCAGGTCCTCTACCGTTATCAAATCGTCGTCATCTATAATCATGCTTTTTTCCAGAATATTTTCCAGTTCCCGTATATTACCGGGATAATCGTAATTTAAAAGCATTTTCATAGCAGTAGAAGCAATTTTGGGTTTTGACTTGTCAAGCCTTCTGGCCAATCGATTAAGAAAATAGGAAATATACAGCGGAAGGTCCTCTTTTCTTTCTTTTAATGGCGGAACATCTATTTTTATTACATTTAAACGGTAATATAAATCTTCCCTGAACTTCTTCTCCTTTACCATCATCTCCAAATCCTTATTGGTAGCAGCTATAACCCTTACATCCAGCTTTATCTTCTGGGTGCCTCCCACCCTCATAATTTCTTTTTCCTGCAAAACCCTGAGTAATTTAACCTGTAACGGGTAAGGCATATCCCCTATTTCATCAAGGAAAAGGGTTCCCCCCTCCGCCTGTTCAAAAAGACCGGGTTTCCCCTTGGAAGACGCTCCTGTAAAGGCTCCAGCTTCATAGCCAAAAAGTTCGCTTTCCAAAAGATTTTCCGGTATTGCTCCGCAGTTAACGGCAATGAAGGGTTTATGTTTTCTTACCCCTTTATCATGGATAAATTTTGCTATTACTTCCTTTCCGGTGCCGCTTTCGCCTATTATAAGAACATTAGAATTTATGTTGGCAGCTTTTAACGCAAGAGAAAAAGCTTTCTGCATCTTAGCGTTTTTCCCAATTATGGGTTCCTCATTTCCTATGAAGCTCGAAAGCTGAAGGGAAAGCCTGTTTATCTTTTCTTCCGCTTTTATTAATTTGGCATTCAAATTTTCCAGCTCGGTAATATCCAAAAACACCGAAATAGCTCCTATTACCTCACCGCTGCCTTTATTTTTGATGGGTACAATGTTGGAAATCACATATCTATCGTTTACCCGGGTTTTAACCCCCAATTTTTCCCTGCCCGTATTTATTACATCGGGTATTGAAGAATCCGGTGCGACCTCCTTCACATACTTCCCCAGAATCCTGCTGTTTTCAAGACCTGTAATTCGCTCATTTGCTTCATTCACGTACAGTATCTTTCCATCTTTATCGGCTATTACTATACCTTCATGGACATGGTTTAAAATAATCTCTATGCTGTTTATCATTTCGGAAAGAATTTTCATTAAAACCCCGCCCTTTACGCGATTCCTCTCACAAGATTTGCGAATAATTTCGGCAGTCCCCTTTCTTCTATCAGCCCTGCGCTTTTTTCAAAGTCATAGGGGACTTTCATTATTTTAAAGGTAAGTTCTCCCGGTTTTATTTCTATAAAAACCCAAGTGGCATCATTTGAAAATTTATTTTTCCCTTGCTCGGGCTTCGGCTTTCCCACACTCCCGGCATTAATTACAAATCTGTCCTTTATGGTTTTTACGTAAGGAATATGGGTATGACCGCATAAAAGTATGTGACAGTGATTTTCCTCAAAAAATTTTGTGAACCTTTCCAGGGAAGTATCCTCGAAAAGGTATTCATTTGTCCTCTCCGGGCTTCCATGCACGGCCAAGATTTTATAGCCCTCCGCTTCAAACTCCACCTTGCGGGGCAGATTTTTTAAAAATTCGCGGTTATCCTCTTTAATATTTTCCGAGGTCCAGGATAGAGAAATTCCCCCGAGCATTGCCTCTTCTTCCGTTTTATAATCACAGCCGCAGACAATCTTTTTAAACCCTACTGCTTCATCGTAATTTCCCATCACCGTTGTAATACTTTTTTCCCTTATCAGCTCTATAACTTCATTGGGGCTTGCTCCGTAACCTACCAGGTCCCCGAGACAAAGGATTTTATCGGGATTATAAAGTTTTATATCTTCGAGGACTGCTTTTAATGCTTCAAAATTGGAGTGAACATCGGAAAAAAAAGCAATTTTCATTTTTATACTCCTTTCCTTAAAATAATTTTTCAAGGATATTTTCAAAAAGCGTCGAATATTATTTTTCGGGAGGAAAATTTATGGTGAAAAATACAAAATCCCTCTTAACCCTATTTATACTACTATTTTACCTCATTTTCATTTTTATTTCCTGTCCTTTTGTTTCCTTTTCCCTTCCGTCACCTGTTCCGATAATGGATTCAAAAGAGCAGGAGTTACTTGAGGAGATTTTATCCTTAGATTCAAAAATACACTCTTTAAAAGAAAAAATCAGCAATTTGGAGAGACAAAGAGAAGAATTAAACAAAACTTTATTAAATAATAAAAGAGATTTAAAAAAATTGGAAGGTACACTGAAAGAAAAACGTAAAAAACTGTCTTCCTTTATTGTCTTCGCTTACAAAGGAGGGTTTGGCACATTTCTTGCCGTTCTCGCCGGTTCCGAAAGCCTGGGTGACTTCTTGAGGAGGCTTGATAACATTATTTTTGTAACGGAATACTATAATAATGTAATTGATGAAGTAAAAACCTTAATAGTTTTAAAAAAGCAGGAGGAAGAAAAAATAATGGAAAAACAAAAGAAAATTGCTCAATTAGAAAAGGAATCAAAAAATACGCTTTTGGAGCTGGAAAAAGCAAAAATTTTTAAGGAAACGGAACTGGCTAAAGCCAGGAGGATTTTTAAGGATCCTGAATTTCTTGAAGATATGAGCAAAAACTGGCAGGTGGTGCTACCTTCCCTTGATTATCTATTAAAGAATTTAACTTCCCTTCCCTGGACATCCATAAGCCCGGATAAACTTCATGTGAACTACTTTACCCTTACCGCTAAGGGAGAATTTTATGAAAAATCCCTGACGGAAAAACTACTTTCAGGGAAGGAAGAATTGAAAAATGTGTATTTTAAAGTTACTAAGGAAGGAATAACAGTATCCGAAAAGGATAAATCCGGTAATACGGTTTATTCCATTACCTGCACGGTAGCTCTTACGGAGGAAGGAAAAATAAAGTTTGATCCAATAAGATTAGAATTTAATGGAATTACCCTTTTGCCGGAAGTAATAAAAGATCTTTTGACCGGTTACGATTTATCTTTCACACCCCCTCCTCTACCCTACGAACTAAAAATTGCCTCGATAGAAACCCAAGAGGGGAAACTAATTATGAATTTCAAAAAATGAAAATAAAAGTAATAACAGTAGAATATATTTTTGTTTTTTATATTCGAATATATTGATATTTTATGATATAATTTACTATGAAATTAAAAGGTGATCAGGCATAGTTTACTTCTATTTTGAATATATAAAATGGATGGTGGAAAGATAATGAACTATCAAATTTCATTTTTTTCCGCTTTTGCAGGAGGGGTGCTGGCCTTTTTTTCTCCCTGCGTTGTGCCTTTGCTCCCTGTTTATGCGGGAATTCTTGCGGGAAGCGGCGAAAAAAAAGGAAGCTTGATTGTTAATTCCCTTTTTTTTATTGGAGGATTTTCCATCACTTTTACGGCACTGGGACTTTCCTTTACCGCTCTAAGCAGGTTTTTAGTAATGAATAAATTTCTTTTTTCAAAAATAGCCGATGTAATAATAATTATTCTGGGGCTTAACCTTCTGGATCTATTAAAACTTAATTTTCTTATGAAGGAAAAAAGAAGATATCTGGAATTTATTTCTATATCCCCTTTCACCTCCTTTATCCTCGGGATTTTTTTCTCGGCCGGTTGGACGCCGTGCATAGGCCCAATTCTTTCTTCAATTTTATTAATGGCAGGTACAACCCGGGATATAAAGATGGGATCCCTTCTCCTGTTTTCTTTCTCCGCAGGATTTGGCTTACCCTTTTTTATTTTTTCAGTGATTTTTAGCAATTCACAAAAAGCAAAAAGTTTATTATTAAAATTTGCTCCCTTCTCAAAAAAAATAGCGGGAGCCCTTTTGATAGTAACCGGGTTAAGTCTTCTTTTTGAACTAATATAATTTTTTTAGAAAGGAGGCTTCGGTTTGAAAAAAGTATTTTGTTTTCTTTTAATCCTTTTATTAATGCTGATAACAGGTTGTACTCCTTCTCAGGTCAGCGGTCCCGCTCCTTTTGAGAACAGCCCTGCTCCCGATTTTGAACTAAAGGACCTTAAAGGCAACCCTGTCCGGTTCTCCGACTACAAGGGTAAAAACATTTTTCTCAACTTCTGGTCGATAAACTGCCCTTACTGTTTAAAAGAATTAGACGAGCTTCAGTCATTTTTTAATGAACTCCCGGAAAATACCCTTTTAATTACGGTAAATTTGGATAAAGATGTGGAAAAGGTTAAAGCGTATATAAACGAAAAGGGTTACACCTTCCCGGTACTTTCCGATCCAAGGGGAGAAACAATTAAAAAATATTCCATCCGGGGAATTCCTTTAAATATTTTCATTGACTGCAGCGGAACTATAAAGACCCGAATTGAAGGTGCTCTTACGAAAAGTTATATTATCGATCTTATTAAATCCTACGATGTAATAAAAAAACCTGCCTGACCTTATTCCTAAATCAGGCAGGTAGCCTGTCAGTTCCTATTTTTTGGTTTACAAAGTATTTCACTTATCCATGTATCCATTATATTGGCGGCATGGGCGGGTTTCATAATTACGGCGGAATCCGCCCCTTCACTCGTGCCTCCAATTGCTATTATCTCTTCGCCGTAGGGAATTAACCCGGCATCCAGAGCCATTGTGGCCACTTCCACGCAAACTTTCACGCCCTGGCCAAACATTCTGAGGGTATTTGCAATTATCTCCACAGGATAAACCCCACCGAATTTTCTGCTAAGACCTCTCTCCGCACCTGAAAGGACATGGGTGGTGGTCAGCACCTTCACTCCTTTTTTTATCAATTCCTCCCTCAAATCTTCGGGAAATTCCATATCGCCGGGAGCCCTGAATCCACAGGCATGAGTTACTATGACAAGGTTAGCGTTTATATTTGCATCCACCAAAAGTTTTGCCGTCCTGCCTTCATTGGAGGCAGCGACAACATGCCTGATTCCCCTTTCCTCCACAGCTTTTTTCACTATTTCTACAGTTTTTTGCGTGTTTTCAGCTCCGGGTTTTTCGAAATACACCTTCCATTACCTCCCAATACTTTTTGTTATGATTATAGCTCAAACTTTTCATGCAAGGCAAGTACCGCTTTTTTTACATCCTCTTCTTTTATAAGGCAGGAAATGGTGGTATGGGAATCGGAAGTCTGCAGTATGTCTATATTCTCCTTTTTTAATGCTTCTATAATGCTGAGCATTACCCCGGGAATACCAGTCATTCCTCCTCCCACTACTGTTACCTTGGCAAGATTTTTTGTTATTTCATAGGAAACCCCTAAATCCTTGAGCACCTCTGCGGCCTTGGAAACTGCTTCTTCCGCCAAGGTAAATATCTTCACATCCGGAAAAATATTAATCATGTCAATACTTATTCCCTTTTTTGCCAGTTCTTTAAAAATCCTGGACTCTAATTCTTTATCATTGCTGGGGACTTTTATTTTAAGCTGGGCAATATGAGTAGCATGGGCAATACCCGTAACCACCCTTTCGGGGACCAATCTTATCAAAGTGCCCTGAGCATCGGAAAAAGTAGACCTTATTCTCAGGGGAATGTTATAATGCATTGCCAGTTCTACTGCCCTGGGATGTATTACTTTTGCCCCGTTATATGCCATTTCCGTTACTTCCCTGTAATTAACTTCATCGAGCATTTTGGCATTGCTTACTATTTTGGGGTCCGCCGTCATTATCCCCTCCACATCGGTAAAAATTTCTACACACTCCGCCTTCAATGCAGCTCCCAAGGCTACCGCCGTAGTATCGCTTCCTCCCCTTCCTAAGGTGGTTATATCCATTTCCCCGGTAACACCCTGAAACCCTGCGACAACCGGAATTATTCCTTCTTCTAATGCTTTAATTATATTATCGGGCTTTACATCCAGAATTTTCGCATTCCCGAAATTATCATCCGTAATTATCCCTGCCTGAAAACCGGTAAAGGCTTTCGCCCGGTAACCTTTATCTTGAAAAAGCGAGGCTATTACCGCCGCCGAAATTATCTCTCCACAGGAAATTAAAAGGTCTCTTTCCCTGGCTTCCACCTTTCTTCCGCTTAAAAGGGATAGCAGGGTATCGGTGGCATAGGGATCACCCATCCGGCCCATAGCCGATACCACCACAACGGTCTGGTATCCTTCATTTTTCCTGTTTAACGCATGTTTTATAACCAATTCTCTGGCACCCGGTGTTGCTACCGAAGTCCCCCCGAATTTTTGAACAACTACCCTCATTGAACCCACCTCAAATAAGATTCATATTAATTAATCTTTCGGCTATCTGGACGGCATTATATGCAGCACCTTTCCTAAGGTTATCAGCCACAATCCAGAGGTTAAGGCCGCTTTCCACTGTAAAATCCTGCCTTATCCTGCCTACAAAAACTTCATTTTTCCCGCTTATATAAAAAGGCATGGGATATACTTTGTTGGCAGGGTCATCCTGGACCACTACACCTTCGGCTTTCGATAGAATTTCTACAGCTTCTTCCCGGGTTATCTTATTATAAAACTCTACATTAACCGATTCCGAATGGCAATTCAAAACAGGAACCCTTACCGTAGTTGCGCTTACCTGAATGTCCTTATCTCCCATTATCTTTTTTGTCTCATGGACCATCTTCCATTCCTCGAGGGAATATCCGGTTTCATCAAAAACATCAATATGGGGAAGCAAGTTAAATGCTATGGGGTGCGGATATACTTTTGCTTCAGGAGTTTTCCCCCTCAAAATTTCTTCGGATTGAGCTTTCAGTTCATCGATTGCTTCAAGGCCGGTTCCGGATACCGCCTGATAAGTAGACACTACCACCCTTTTTATTCTTGCCCTGTCGTGAAGAGGCTTTAATACAACTACCATCTGTATTGTGGAACAGTTGGGATTTGCAATTAAGCCTTTGTGCCATAAAAGGTCCCTGGAATTTACCTCCGGAACTACCAGCGGAACGTCTTTTTTTAACCGGAAGGCATTGCTGTTATCAATTACCACCGCTCCTCTTTTAACAGCTTCGGGAGCCAAATTCAAGCTTATTTCTTTTCCTGCAGAAAACAGTGCTATATCAATACCTTCAAAATCTGAAGGCTGAGCTTCTTTTACCCGGTATGTCTTACCTTTGAATTCCAGCGAAAGCCCCTCCGATCTGGAAGAAGCCAGTAAAAGAAGGTTGTTTACCGGAAAATCTCTTTCTTCCAGCACTTTGAGCATGGTCCTTCCCACTGCGCCGGTGGCTCCGACAACGGCAACATTGTATTTTTTCATCCCATATCCTCCTTTTGATGAATAGTGTTGCTCATCAGCGTATATAAAAAAAATTTTAAAACATAACCAAAATCATGTCAATAAATATAATATGAAAAATTAGTTTAATTTGTTTCAAAAAGAGATAGCTTTTTTGTTAAAATCTTCTTCGTAAAACTCTTGATAAATTTTTAGTGCAGCTTCTTTGGCAGACCAGCGATTCAACTGGACTTTGTATGTGCAGTTGCCGAAACAAACCTCTTTATAATCGTACTGTTTTAAAATATTAATTACTTTCCTTTCTTCAGATTTACTCAGCCTGTTTTCTCTGCCAAAAATCAATGATAGCTCCTCATCTTTTATTACAATCCCGGTGATAGATTCTTTTGAATCGTTAAAGCCCACAAGGGTACCTTCCCCATCGCAAAAAGTAGATTTTACATAGAAGGGCATTTTAAAACTTTTTGCGTATTCCACCGCTTTGGGGTGCATCACTTTAGCTCCGCATACGGCCATGTTTATCATTTCGTCAAAAGACAGGTTTTTCAAAAATTTGGTTAAAGGATAAATAGAGGGATCAATAACAGCTACACCCGGCACATCGGTATATATTTCCACTACATCTGCTTTTAAATACCCGCCCAGCACGATAGCGGTAATATCGCTTCCGCCTCTGCCCAGAGTTGTAATTTCAAAGTCTTCAGTGCAACCTTGAAATCCTGCTACTACAGGAATTTTCCCCTCTTTAAGCAGCTTTTTTATCTTTTCGGTTTTTACCTCTTTTACAGCGGCATTAGAGAAATTGCTGTCCGTCGTAATACCCGCCTGAAAACCGGTTAAAGCCACCGCTTCATAACCTTCCCCTTCAAGCATAGCGCAAACAACCACCGAAGATATTATCTCTCCGCAGGACATCAAAAGATCTAAATTCCGCAAATTTGTTTTATTGTAATGCTGGAAGGCTAAATCCAGCAGGGTATCCGTAGCATAGGGATCGTTTTTCCTTCCCATAGCTGAAACCACCACTACCACATCGTTTCCCTCTTTTTTTGCTTTCACTATCTTGCTTACAGCCTTTTTCCTGTTTTCTAAGGTATTCAAAGATGATCCTCCGAATTTTTGGACCACAAGTGCCATAACCGTACCTCCTTTCGAAAATTAAACAAAATAATGTCTTTTTATCGTAGACAATTGTTTATAATATAAAAACATATTGGTATATTATATTCGACGCAAATTTAAAATATCCTTTTTTTGAAATTATTTTGCTATTCTGTATTTATATATTAAATTTCCTCATGAGTAATTATTTACAATTTTTTTACTATTAACTTGAAAATAATATTCAGGTTATTTATAATGATTGTATACAATAATATAGTTGTCCTTGTATATAACAATTGGAATTTATGAAGGCAATGAGGAGGTGATACCTTGGCACAATTATTTATCTATTTATTTCTGTTTTTTGTCCCATTGTTTATCAGTATAGTTATATCAATACTTTTTTTCACGGGAAAGTTTTATAATTTTAATTAATTAAATTGAGGGGGGATTTTCTTGATAAATTTAGTAATTTTTATTGCCTACCTTTTCTTATTGATTCTCATCGGCTTTATTACATACCTGAGGGCAAAATCCTACAGTGATTACACCATTGCCGGAAGAAGCAATAACAAATGGATAACAGCAATTTCAGCGGAATCTTCTGATATGAGCGGATGGTTGCTGTTAGGTTTACCTGGCATGGCCTTTGCGTCAGGATTTGGCTCCATCTGGGTAATTATCGGAATTTTGGCAGGTACCCTTTTTAACTGGATAATAGTTGCAAATCGTCTAAGAACAATAACCGAATACTACAATGCAGTAACATTGATCGATTATTTTGAAAAAAGATTAAACGATAATAAAGGAACAATCAGCCTTCTTTCAGGCATTATTATCATAGTTTTCATGATTATAAACTCTTCAGCAGAAATCATTGGAAGCGGTAAACTATTAAACGCCGCCTTTGGTTTCGATTATAATACCGGCATTTATATAGGTCTTGGCATTGTATTAATTTATACCTTCTTAGGCGGTTTTTTGGCAGTCAGCTGGAGTAATTTAGTTCAAGGGTCATTAATGTTCATCGCCTTAATATTGGTTCCTCTTGTTTCATTGTTTCATGTAGGTGGACTTAACAATGCAGTTTTAAATTTATTACAGCAGGATAAAAATTTCTTTTACTTTTTAAGTGGAAGTAAAGGATTCTGGCCAATTTTTAGTTTAATAATGGGTGGTATTGGAATAGGCATAGGTTACCCAGGACAACCTCATATATTGACGAATTTTATGTCCATAAAAGATCCAAAAGAGATAAAAGATTCTACTCTTATTGCAATGATATGGGTGGGACTCACCACATACGGAGCTGCCATAATCGGTATTTTAGGAAGGGCACTATATCCGGGAACTGAAGATCCGGAGCAAATATTTATAGTGTTATCTAAAAATCTATTTCCTAATTATACTCTCGGTATATTTGCCGCTGCTGTAATGGCTGCAATTTTATCTTCTGTAAGTGCATACCTACTGGTGGCTGCTGCCTCATTCGCATCAAATATATATACCCGATTCATTAAGGTTACGAGCGAAAACCAGCTGATTTTAGTCCAAAGAATTTCTGTAATTATAATCTCTGTATTGTCATTGCTAATGTCTTTATCAGGCGGCCTTGTTTTCAAAGTGGCTCTGTATGCCTGGGGAGGTTTAGCCGCCTGCTTTGGCCCCCTGGTAATTTTTTCTTTATACTGGCCAAAATTGAATAAACAGGGCGCTATAGGAAGCATGATTGTAGGAATGGTAACTATTCTTTTATGGTACAATCTTGGTTTATCCAATTATATTTACGAATTAATTCCGGGATTCACACTAAGTATTCTATCACTCCTAATTATTAGCAAGATAACCGGAGGTCCCGATAAAACTACCGAAGAAAAATTTTTAAATTATCTTTTAAATCAAAAGAGGTGATGCCATATGCCTCAAGAAAATTATATAATTGTCCCCATGGATAGATTGGGGGTAACCTGTGTTCAAAAAGACCTGGTAAAAACAATTAATATTATTAATTCTTTTATATCTCAAAAAAAAGATGTCTACTGGTTAACTTCCGAAGCCAAAATTCATACTGAAGAATTTCCCGAAGGACATTTTTTTGCTCCAGGAGCGTTTATTGTCAAAAAAGATACTGATATCATCGAAATATTGAAAAAAGGTGAAGTTTATTTCTCTGGAATAGTCTCAGATTTTAAAATAGAAAATAGTATAAGATTATCAAAAAAGAAGATAGCCCTTTATACCGGAAAAGGTGCAGCGGAGTTCTGCTTAAATCCATTGATTGAAGTAATTCGTGAAATGGGATTTAACTATGAAAATGTCAATGATCATGATATACGAAAGGGATTACTGGACTCTTTTGATATTCTCATCGTACCCGGCGGTCCCGACGCAGGAGAATCCTATTACCATGGCCTTGGCAACAAAGGATACAGTATATTAAAAGAATATATTTCTTCAAAGGGTAATTATTTGGGTATTTGCGCCGGTGCATATCTTCCTTTAACTTCTACTTCGGAAAACAATAGATTCTGGCTTAACCTCGTTGATGCCACTGATGAACAGGAATTGGACTACTGGCGGACAGGTACCGGTTTTTTACGAATAAAAATTATAGAAAATGCTCATCCCTTTGCTTTTGGTTTAACAGCAGGAAATATAAACACCTTAGACATGGTATACTGGGAAGGTCCGGCAATAAAGCCTTTATCCCCTAAGGTGAAATCTCTTGCGATTTTTGATGATTTTATTGCTTCAGGTACCAGCACCGATTATCCACGGTGGGACCTCCTCGACAATACTCCGGCTAAGGATGCTATTAATAATTGGTACAATATACTCACCAGGGAACGATTCAATAAATATTTAAAAAACTTTTCAGCAGTTATAGAAACAAGAATTAACAATAACAAGATTTTATTATATTCTCCCCATGCTGAATTTGGAAATATAGGAATTACACAAAGAAAATACAGCCAAGTTTACCTTTTAATTTCTAACGGATTGTTTTATCTAAGTTTTTAATCTTGAATCAAAAAAAGCCCCCGGGGTTTAACTGATTTAAACCCCGGGGGCTTTGTTTAATGAATTCTTTCTATAAATCTCAAAATTATATCGATAAATTTTTTGCCGGCTTTTTTTGAAATATCGAGCACCTCTTCATGGGAAAGAGGTTCTTTATTTATTCCCGCCGCCATATTTGTTATAAGAGAAACACCGAAAACCCTTATACCCATCTGTCTTGCCGCAATTACCTCGGGAACGGTGGACATCCCCACCGCATCCGCTCCAAGGATTTTAAGCATCTTTATCTCCGCCGGCGTCTCGTACGAGGGTCCTTTAAAAAAAGCATAAACCCCTTCTTTAAATTTTACTCCCGATTCTTCAAAGACCTGCCGGGCTATCATCCTTAATTTCTCATCATAGGCCAAGGTCATATCGAAAAATCTCGGTCCAAGCTCTTCTATTTCTTCACCAATTACGGGGTTTTCTCCGGTAAAATTTATATGGTCTTTTATTACCATAAGATCCCCCGGTCTTAAATCTTCATTTATTCCCCCTGCGGCATTGGAGACAATTAAAGTGTTTATGCCCAGTAGTCCGAGCACCCTTACGCCAAAAGCCACTTTATTTACAGGATAACCTTCGTAAAGGTGAAAACGCCCCTGCATCATAACTACATCCTTACCGCAAAGTTTACCGAATATCAGATTACCCCTGTGTCCCTTCACGGTGGAAGCGGGAAATCCCGGAATATCCCTATAGGGTATTATTACGGGGTCTTTTGCAAGATCTCCCAGTTCCCCTAAGCCGCTTCCCAGTATTATTCCTATTTCAGGTTTTCTATTAACCTTCTCCTTCAGAAAAGCAAGGGCATTAAAAAGTTCCTCTTTATAACTCATAGTCCAATATCCCGCCCTTTCGGCCTTTTATTTTATTTTATCAAAAAAGCTGCACCCGTGTTTTAAACGCTCACATTCCAGCATTTCCGCTACCGTTTGCCCTATATCCGAAAAGCTTTTCAATGTACCCAGATTTACCCCGCTTTTTAATTGCTGGCCGTACACCAGAACCGGAACGTACTCTCTGGAGTGATCGGTGCTTTCAGTAGTGGGGTCACAACCGTGATCGGCGGTGATAATAAGGCAATCGGCTTTTCTCATTTGAGAAAGAATTTCCGGTATTCTTTTATCAAACTCTTCTAAGGCTTTTGCATAACCTTCCGCGTTGTTTCTGTGTCCGTAAATCATATCAAAATCTACGAGATTTGTGAAAATAAGACCTTTTTTTGCCCTGCTCATTGCTTCAAGGGTTTTATCAACCCCATCCATATTTCCCTCCGTATGTATCTCCTGGGTAAGTCCTTTTCCTGCAAAAATGTCCCCTATTTTTCCGATTCCCCATACTTCATAGCCTTTATTTTTTACTTTATCCAGCAGGGTATCCTCCGGTGGCTTTAAAGAAAAGTCCTTCCTGTTATAAGTTCTTGTAAAATTACCGGGAGAGCCTACAAAAGGCCTGGCAATTACCCGGGCAACGGCGTGTTCTCCTGAAAGCAGTTCCCTTGCGATTTCGCAGTACCTGTAAAGCTCCTCGACTGGAATTACCTCTTCATGGGCAGCTATTTGAAAAACGGAGTCCGCGGAAGTGTAGACTATGGGATAGCCGGTCTTCATGTGTTCTTCGCCCAATTTTTTGATTATTTCCGTTCCGGAGGCGGGGTAATTACCCAGGATCTTTCTTCCTATCCTTTTTTCAAACTCTGAAATAATCTCCCCGGGAAATCCGTGGGGGTAGACGGGAAAGGGCTTTTCAAGTATGAGCCCCGCAATTTCCCAGTGGCCGGTTGTTGTATCCTTGCCCGCTGATTTTTCCGCTGCTTTTCCGTAAGATGCTATTGGGCTTTCAACGCTTTTTACACCCGGTATTTTTGCAATGTTACCCAGTCCCATTCTCTCCAAATTGGGTAAATTAAGTCCCCCAACTTTTTTTGCTGTATTTACCAGGGTGTTGCTTCCCTCATCGTTGAAAAGATTTGCGTCGGGAAGTTCACCAATGCCAACGCTGTCCAGAACTATGAGTATTACCCTTTCTATCACTTTACCTACCTCACTTCAGCTTTTATATTCTATAACTTCCTTACCGGTAATTTTCGCCCAGATTACGTTCCTTTTTGGCACGTATTCCCCGGTCAGGAGGAAGGATTCCTCAACTTCTTTCACCGCCCAGTTCAGCTTCTCCCTGTCATTGGCAAGAATACGGGCCAAGGGTTTATCCTTTTCGGCAAAATCTCCTACTTTTTTGTATATCCAAATTCCCACACCCAAGTCGATATTATCTTCCTTTTTCTGTCTGCCAGCACCTAATTTCATTGCCGTAAGTCCTAATCTCAGGGCATCAATTTCCTTAATGTATCCTTCTTTTCCGGGGTAAACCTCTAAGGTATACTTGGCTTTTGGCAAAAGGCTGTAATCCTCAATTACCCTTTCATCTCCGCCCTGAGCTCCTATGATTTCCTTTAGTTTAGTTAGAGCCCTGCCGTTTTTCATGTTCTCCTTCAGAGCATTTTCCGCTTCCTCTTTTTCTTTGTATTGCCCGGACAAAAGGAGCATTTCGGAACCCAGTTCAAGGCAAAGTCTAACCAGGTCCTCATGCCCATTTCCTTTTAAGGTCTCAATAGCTTCTATAACCTCAATGGAATTTCCAATTGCAAGACCCAGAGGCTGATCCATATCCGTTACAAAAGCCACTGTTTCCCTTCCTGCAAGATTTCCTATCTTTACCATGAGTTCGGCGAGAGCCTTAGCTTCTTCATAGGTCTTCATGAAAGCCCCCCGCCCGAATTTTACATCGAGCACTATTTTATCCGCCCCGCCCGCAATTTTTTTACTCATAATGGAGCTTGCTATCAAGGGTATCGAATCTACAGTGGCCGTAACATCCCTTAAGGCGTATAGTTTTTTATCTGCAGGGACCAAATTTTTCGATTGCCCCGTTATTGCCGCCCCTATCCTGTTTACATTTTCGACAAATTCATCCTGAGAAAGTTCCACTTTAAAGCCGGGAATCGATTCCAATTTATCAATGGTACCTCCTGTATGCCCGAGCCCTCTGCCGGACATTTTGGCAGCCTTTACCCCGCAGGAAGCCACAAGGGGTATAAGCACCAGTGTAGTGGTATCCGCTATTCCACCGCTGGAGTGTTTATCTACTTTTATTCCGTCTATTTTTGATAGGTCCACCATTTCTCCTGAAGAGGCCATAGCCAGTGTAAGATAGGTGGTTTCTTCTTCATCCATGCCCCGAAAATAAACGGCCATCAAAAATGCTGCTATCTGATAATCGGGAATTTCCCCCTCTACGTAACCCTTTATCAAAAATTCAATTTCTTCCCTTGAAAGTTTTTTTCCCCTTTTTTTCTTTTCGATTATTTCGGGAACAAAAATCATACCATCACCTTCTTTACCAAATTTACAGGGTAAAACCGTAGGGTAAAAGTTCTTCGGGAGTGGTTTTAATCACCCGGGAGCCATCCTTATTGGACAGTAGAATTTTTGCCCCTTTTGCCAGTTCGAGAATTACCTGCCGGCACGCACCGCAGGGTGACACCGGCTCATCCACATCTGCAATTACCGCTAATGTTTCAATACGCCTTTCCCCTTCCGAAAGGGCTTTAAAAAGAGCCACCCGCTCGGCACATACCGTAAGGCCAAAGGAAGCGTTCTCAATATTACAGCCGGTATATATTTTACCTTCTTTTGTTAAAATAGCGGCACCCACCTTAAATTTTGAATAGGGCGCATAGGCTTTATCTTTGGCTTCCAGCGCCTTAGAAATCAAATCCCTTTCTTTTATAGTTAAATCCTGAATAGAAAACATCCTACACCCTCTTTCTCACTATGTAAAACCTGAATTTTTCCGGTGAAAAGTAATTGGAAGAATAAAATATGGGATTATTATTTTCATCAAAATGCAGCTGCTCCAGTAACAGTAATACACCGGAAGCGGACTTCATCTCGAGCTTTTTATAAATATTCTTCACCTTAGCTTTTACGGGAATAACATCGGAAACTGCATAAGCTATATAGATGCCCAGATCCTCCTGCAGGTATTGAAAAAGGGATTCCTTATTGAAATTGAACTCTTTTTTTACATATTTTGCCGGAATCCTGTCTATGCAGTAAAGCACCGGAATATCATCCGCAGTCCTCACCCTCTGAATCCTGAATATATTGTCTTCTACAGGTATATTCATTAAAGCAGCTTCCTTTTCTGTGGGTTTTACCCTTTCAATCAACACGTCTTTTGTCCCCGGCCGCATGCCCTGTTTTTCTATTAACCGGGTAATGCTTATTAGCTCTTCCATACCGCTTTTTATGACCCGGGGCCTGGTAACAAAAGTTCCCACACCGTGGTATCTTTTTACATATCCTTCATCTTCCAGAATCCTGAGGGCTTCTCTCAAAGTTGCACGGCTTACCCCCAATTTCTTTGAATACTCTATTTCCGAAGGCAGTCTTTCTCCTTCTTTTATTTCTCCTTTTTCTATCATCTCTTTTATTTTATTTAATACGTATTCAAATTTCGCAGGATGATTCACAAAACCGCAACCCCTTTTAAAAATATTATATATTAATATTATAATTTTACATTTAAGCCTTTAATGGCAATCAAATCTTTAATGGATTCGGTATGGTCCCCCAGAATTATCACCTGATGGTTTCCCAGGGTTCCCGATAAGAAATCCTCCACATCCTTTTCCAAATACACCTCAATTTGGGTTCTGCACCGGAATTCGCTTTCAGGATTATCCACTATTTTCCCTTTTGCAAAGGAAACCTTTGAAAGGTCTTCCCCGCCGAATTTTAAAATGGTTACCCTGCCTTTTTCAAATTCTCCCCTTATCCCCACTCCCATCCCGGACTCAAAATGAGAGCGCAATATATAATTTTTTACGGCTTTTGTAGGAACCGTGCAATGGGCAAAAATTATCGTATTTTTTTTGACATCGACGGATGAAGGATTCGCCATAAAGGGAATCTCCCCGGTCAAAAGGTAAGAAATATACATGGAAAAGGTGGAGGGTAAATCGCCTTCGCAACCCGCTATAATGCCTTCATCGGTCAACCGGGAGAGCGCGGGACATCCGGTAATCCCGTATTTCATTAAAAGGTCGAAACATTTCAGGGTTAAAGCATTTAACCTGTATTTTTCGGTTAAAGACTTCAGGGCATTGTACACCCTGTGAGAATTCACTAAATCCCTTTCCTCCGGCTCCATCCTTTTTAATGCTTTGTCAAAATATCCATCGTAGTCACCCTGAGAACTTTCTAAGGTTTTATAAAATTCCTCCATGGTTATATCTACAATATTTAAACCCCAGCGCCTTTTTACTCCCTCGTAGTCTACTGCACTGGAAATAAGCCAGCCGGAAGGCCCCCCTATACTTCCGATGTTAGAAAGAGCCACTTTTGATATGGTTTTCGTTATTTGAGATAGTCTTTTAATTTTATTCAGTACCTGATCTTTGTCGTTGTAGAGAAGATATGCCTTTTCCTTTTTATATTCGCTGACAAAAGACATTATCTCCAAGGAAGCGGCGAGGGAATTGTTTATATCCTCCGCAAGGAGAATTACCGGCCTGGGAAGGTAATCAAATATGTTTTTGAACTTTTCTTCCGTCCCTCCCGTCATTATCCATACCAGTGTCAAATCCTTCGACCTATTGGCAAATTCATCGTTTATTTCCCCGTAATCAAAATAGGTTACTTCAAAATTTTCATTAAAAAGCGTATAGGTTTTTGCAAGGCTTTCCTTTACCTTTTCTTCTCCGTGAAGAGGGGACATCAATTGTATGACATTCAATCTCATACCCTTAAGCCCTCCCTTAAAATATTTTATTTTGTCCCTCTCTCGTAAGGCACACCGTCAGCAGCAGGCGGAGTGGATTTTCTTACCACACCGGCCAGCACCGCCAGTGTCAAAACGTACGGGATCATTTTTATGAACTGGTAGGGAATCACCGCATTCTGCACTACCCTGAAACTTAAACTTTCTGCAAAACCAAAGAGTAATGATGCCCATAGGGCCCCTTTTGGAGTCCAATTGCCAAAGATCATTGCGGCAAGGGCAATATATCCTTTGCCCTGAGTCATTCCTTCCACGTACATCCCGGTATGTTCCAGAGCTAAATACGCTCCTGCAAGACCTGCCAGCACTCCGCTTATAATTACTCCGGCGTATTTCATCTTAAAAACGTTAATTCCGAGAGTATCCGCCGCCAGAGGATTTTCACCAACAGAACGCAGCCTTAAACCGAAGACGGTCTTTTCCAGAATGTATCCGGCTACAGGCACCAGAATGAGGGCTAAAATTATTACAGGTGAAGTCTCCCCCAGCAGAGGAATCTTTAACTTGAAAAGCCCGTTTACATGGGGAGTTGTAGTGGCCATTTTGAAAAACGCCTGACTCAAAAATCTGGAACTTCCGTAGGCTAAAATATTAAGGGCTACACCGCTTACAATCTGATCCACTCTGAATGTAACCGTGGCTATTGCATGAATCAAGGCCAAAAAAGCACCCGCCGCCATTGCAAATAAAAATCCCACATAAGGTCCAAAATAATAGGATCCGAGGGCACCCCAGAAGGAACCCACTATCATCATGCCTTCCAGTCCTATATTCACAACACCTGCTCTTTCGGTATATACCGCCCCAATTGCCGTAAGGATGATGGGTACCGCCATTCGGAGTGATGACGCTATCAACTCGATCAAAAACAATTTAAGCCACCCCTTTCTTCTCTATGCGACGGATATAGTCGTTCATCACTTTATTGATGACAACAATGGAAAGAATCATCAGAGCCTGCAGTATTACGATTGTATCCATTGGGACGTTCAGCAGGGTCTGTATTCCCTCGGCTCCTCTCTTTAAAAAGCCAAAGAGTATGGAAGCCGCTATTATCCCGAAGGGGCTGTTCTGCCCTATAAGGGCAACGGCTATACCGTCAAATCCATAGCCTCTTGGGAAATCCAGGTCCATATAGCCGAAATATCCCATTAGGTCTGAAAGCCCTACGAGACCCGCTATAGCTCCGCTTAACAGAAAGCCTTTATAAAATACTTTTTCCGGATTTATTCCCGCTGTCCTGGAGGCATCGGGATTTTGCCCCACACAGCGAAGCTCAAAACCGAACGGGGTGTAATAAAGCATGTAGTATACAGCAAAAGCCAGAAGGATTCCCAGCGGGAAAAACCAGTTTAGATACACGTGTTTCGGAAGATTCACACCAAAAAGGGCTAAAAGTCCATGCAGTTTCGGTATCAAAGCTGTGGGCAATAATTTCGGTGTCCTGATGAGAAGTTTCTGGCTCCTGTCCAGGAATACCTCGGAAATTAAAAAGTGAATTAAGGAGTAGGAAATATAGTTTAACATTATAGTGCTTATTACTTCATGTACCCCTCTTTTTATTTTTAAATACACCGGGAGGTAGGCCCACAACATTCCTCCGATGACCCCGGATAGGATAACAAGGGGTATATGGATTACTGCGGGTAGTCCTTTTAATGAAAAGCCTGCAAGGGCTGCAAGAAAGGTACCGATTAAATACTGTCCTTCAATACCTATATTGAAGAGTCCCATTCTGAACCCTATGGAAACCGCAAGTCCCGAGAATATCAATGGCGTTGAATTGTAAAAAATTATTGCAACGCTATCCAGCCTTCTGAAGGAAAACCTGAACATGGTGTAAAAAACCTCTATGGGATTTTTCCCTATGGCCAGAATCACCAGAGAACTTAAAAAAGCTGCAACAACTATTGCCAAAACGGGAGAAATTATTTTTAATATCAATACGCTGTAATTTCTCTTCATGACGCTTCACCAGCCTTTTCATGAGCTCCAAGCATATAAAGGCCTATTTCGTCCAAGGAAACCTCCTGTGGCTCGAATTCGGCGACTATTTTGCCTCCGTACATTACTCCCACCCGGTCTGAAAGCGAGAGCACTTCGTCTAAATCTGCGGATATCAGCAAAATTGCCTTACCTTCTTTTCTGAGCCTTAATAGCTGGCTGTAAACAAATTCCGAAGCCCCGATGTCAAGTCCCCTTGTAGGCTGGGCGGCAATAATGAAGACCGGATTTTGAGACAGCTCCCTTCCCAGAATAACTTTTTGCTGGTTACCGCCGGATAGGCCTTCCACCGCCTGTCGGATAGAACTTAAAGAAACGTGGTACTCCTCAACAACGTTTCTGCAGAATCTCTCCGCATTTTTTACATCCAAGGAGGGAGCCCTGTAAAATTCCTTTTTTCTATGAAGCCCCAGGACTGCATTTTCCCATACCTTCATCGGAAGCACCAGCCCCTGTTTATGCCTGTCTTCGGGGATAAAGGCTATGCCCAGATCCCTTCTTTCCCTTATGGATAAATCCTTTACGCTTTTTCCCAGCACCTTTATGTCGCCCTCATCAGCCCTTCTCAAGCCGATTATTGCTTCGGCTAATTCTTTTTGGCCATTGCCCTCTACACCGGCAATACCGTATATCTCTCCGGCCCGTATTTTAATGTTTACACCTTCCACTACCGGCCGCCCGTCCCTATCTTTTACCTGGAGGTTTTCTAAGGAAACCACCACTTCCCCTTTTTCCACTTCTTCCCTATCCAGTTTCAGAAGCACCGGCTTACCAACCATCATTCTTGCCAGTTCTTCTTTATTTACCTGTTGAGGCTCTACCGTTCCTACTACCTTCCCTCTTCTTAAAACCGTTATTTTATCCGCTATTTCCAGCACTTCATCCAGTTTATGGCTAATAAATATTATGGTTTTTCCTTCTTCTTTTAACCTCCGCAAATTGACGAACAATTCTTTTACTTCCTGGGGTGCAAGAACAGCCGTGGGTTCATCGAGAACCAGGATATCGGCGCCTCTATAAAGAACCTTTAATATTTCTACCCTCTGGGCCATCCCCACGGATATGTCTTCTACCTTAGCCTTGAGGTCTACCGAGAAATTATAGAGTCTGCATAAATTCTCAATAGCCTTTTTGGATTCTTCCCAGTCTATGGTAAAACCCTTTTTCCTTTCCGCGCCGAGAATAATGTTTTCCAGGACGGAAAATCTGCCGACCAGCATAAAATGCTGATGAACCATTCCGATTTTAAGTTCAATGGCCCGGTTAGGAGAAGATATCCTTTCCTTTTTCCCGAAAATGAATATCTCGCCTTCATCAGGCTGGTAAAGTCCAGAAAGAATCTTCATGAGCGTGCTCTTGCCGGCACCGTTTTCACCGACAATAGCGTGAATTTCCCCTTTATCCACTTCCAAATTAATGCGGTCATTGGCGACTATACCCGGAAAACGCTTGGTAATGTTTTTAAGCACAATCGCTTTTTCCAAGATTTCACCTCATTTGCAAAATATTTAAAAAGGGGTGACATTACGTCACCCCGCAGGTAACAATTATTTTAACCCTTTTACAAATTCTTCGTATTGTTTTTTGTCTGCGGGCACCTTAATTTCGCCCTTTACGATTTTATCTTTAATTTCATCTAATTTTGCAGTAATATCGGAAATCATGTTCTTATTGTAATCATTCAAAGCGTATCCTACGCCATCTTCTGCAAGTCCGAAGACTCTGTATCCACCTTTGAAGTTACCTTCCACGTAATCCTTTATAGTGTCGTAAACGGCTACATCCACCCTCTTTAACATGCTGGTCAGGATGTAGGGTCTTTGTTCTTCCTTTGCGGTTAAGGATTGATCGGAGTCAACGCCGATTGCAAACTTCTTTTCTGCAGTGGCAGCTTCTATAACGCCAATACCGGAAGCTCCGGAAGCGTGATATACCACATCCGCGCCTGCCTTAAACTGCTTTAATGCAAGTTCCTTACCCTTTACGGGGTCCTTGAAAGCCTCACCGGTGGTGCCGATGTAGTCGGAAACTATTTCAACTTTGGGATTTACGTATTTTGCACCGGCCATATAGCCTGCTTCAAATTTTTCAATCAAAGGAATCTTCATACCGCCTACAAAACCAATTTTTCCAGTCTTAGATTTTAATGCAGCGGCAGCACCTACCAGGAAAGAACCTTCCTCTTCTTTAAATTGCAGGCAGGCTACATTAGATTTTTCGTCAAGACCTTCGATAAAACCATCAATCAATCCAAATTTTACATCGGGGAATTCCTTTGATACCTTGGCAATATGATCGGTAAACATAAAACCTACGCCGAAGATTAAATTATATCCATCTTCAGCAAGAAGCCTTAAAAGCTGCTCCCTGTTTTCTCCACCTGCGGAAGGCTCCAAGTATTTTACCTCGATCTTATCTCCAAATTCCTTCTGGGCTCTTTCCAAACCGGCATAAGCGCTGTCATTAAAGGAAAGGTCCCCTCTTCCACCCACGTCGAAAACAAGACCTACTTTAATCTTTTTGGTTTCTGCAGGCTGTTGCTGCTGTTGCTGAGGCGGTTGAGCTTCTTTCTTGGCGCAGCCAGCAAAGGCAAAAACCGCCATTAATACCACGAGCATCAAGGCTATTATCTTTCTCATTTTCATATATTTATACCCTCCCGTTTATTTATGTAAATTATTTTTAAAATAGTAAAACTTTTACCCCCTTTCGCAAGGTTGTCTGACGTCTAACATCTTCATTTTATCAATTAGTAAATTCACCTGTCAAGAAAATTTTTGAAAGTATCACATAATCCCGGGTATTCTTCCTGATAGAATTTAAATATTCTTCCGTTAGCTCGGTTACTACTTTTGCAGGAGAACCGACTGCAAGGCTCCTGGGTGGAATTACCTTCCCGCTGGGTACCAGCGACCCTGCCGCCACCAATGCCTCTTCTCCGATTTGTGCCCCATCCAGAATTATTGCGCCCATTCCTATTAGAGCTCCATCCTTTATTGTACACCCGTGGAGTATTGCATTATGCCCGACGGTAACATTTTCTCCCACCACGCAGGGATTGTTCTCGGTAACATGCAGTACGCAACCGTCCTGAATATTGGAATTTTTCCCTACTTTAATATAGTTAATATCACCCCTTAAAACAGCCCTGAACCACACGCTGGAATTTTCCTCTAACATTACATCGCCGATTATATCCGCAGAATCGGCTACGAAGGATGTGGGATGAATTGATGGTTTTTTATCTTTAAAGGTTATTATCACTGACGACTGCCTCCTTAATTTGTAGTTTTCAATATTTATGCGTTCTGGAAAAACAGTGCCACCGTGCCCGGGCCCGAATGGGAGCCTATAACAGGGCCTATCCAGGAAATCATAATTTGCTTTACATTAAATTCCCTTTTCATTGCATCGGCAAGTTCTAAAGCCAGTTCCTCATTATCTCCATGGCTTATCCCTATTAACTGATTCTCCAGATTTTTCCCTCTCTCGGCAGCTATTTCAACCATCCTTTTTACCACATTTTTTCTTCCCCTGACTTTTTCCAGAGGGAAAATCGCTCCATCAACAATATGCAGTATAGGTTTAATGTTTAAGAGCCCTCCTATAAATGCCTGAGCTCCGGATATCCTGCCTCCCCTTTTTAAAAATTCCAGGTCATCTACTGTAAAAATATGTTCCATATGATGAGCGTAAAATTCTATTTCCCGGGAAATTTCGTCAAAATCCCTTCCTTCTTCTGCCATTTGAGCGGCTTTGTAAACGACAAGCCCAGTCCCTAAGCTGGCACACTTTGTATCTATAACCTTTATGTGGTCGGCCTTTACAGTTTCCTTGGCCATCAGTGCCGCCTGGTAACTGCCGGTCAGTTTTGAAGAAAGCCCCAGGACTATGCCTTTTTTACCTTCCTTCCGCAACTCTTCAAAACAGTTGATAAATACATTCACCGGAACCTGAGAAGTTACAGGAATTATCTCTCCCCTTCTCATCTTTTCGTAAAATTCTTTGATATCAAGATAAGAGATATCCTCACCGGGATTGTCTTTTAATGATACGGGCATTTTTAATCGTATTACGGGTAATTTATTTACCACCTCTTCCGGCAGGTCGCACGAGGTGTCGGTTATAATGACAGTTTTTGACATAAAAACATACCCCCTCAAAACTTTTAAAACCTTTCTGGTTTATTTTGAATCTAAACTCTTTAATATTTCTTTAACCGTTATTTTAAAAACCGGATGGACGAAATCCGCCGCAATCTGGGCAAGGGGCTTTATTACAAAAATCCTGTTGTGGGCATCGGGATGAGGTATTTTTAAATCTTCTTCATTTAAGATTAAACCATTGTAAAAAATTATATCTAAGTCAATGTTTCTCGGTCCCCATTTTATTTTTCTCTCCCTGCCCATTTCTTTTTCAATTTCTTGAAGGGTATTTAAAAGCTCTCTCGGAGAAAGCAGGGTTTCTGCCTGCAATACGGCGTTTAAAAACCTGGGCTGGTCTATATAGCCGTAAGGTTCTGTTTCTATAATATCGGAAATTTTTACTACTTTTATGCCCCTGTACCTTATTTTCTCTATTGCCGTTTTAATATTTGCCTCCCTGTCCCCTACATTGCTTCCAAGGGCGATGAATACATCTGGCATTTTACCGCCTCCAGCATCTTTAACACTCTTTTATTTTCCTTAACATCGTGCACCCTTATTATATCTACTCCGCAGAGCGAGCACATCGCTGTAATAGCAAGAGTTCCTTCCAGCCTATCCTCCGGGGAAATATCCCCCAGGGTTTTGCCTATAAAACTTTTTCTTGAATGTCCAATCAGAATCGGTTTTTTCAGGCTCTTTAGCTCCCTTATCCTGGACAATATCTCCAAATTATCCTCATACCTCTTACCAAAGCCTATCCCCGGGTCTAAAATTATTTTTTCGGGGTCCACTCCTTTATCTGCTGCAGCCTGAATTTTTTCATAAAAATAAGCTGTTATTTCGTTTATTACATCTTCATAAAAGGGATTCTGCTGCATATCCTTGGGCGTGCCTTTAATATGCATCAAAACATAGGGAGCTTTTGTATCTGCCACCACATCTAAAATCCTTTCATCAAAGGAAAAACCGCTGATATCATTTACCATATCCGCACCGTTTTCTAAGGCTTTTTGAGCCACCCCCGCCCTGTAGGTATCCACCGAAATAAATGCTCTTGGGAAACTTTCCCTTAAAGCCTTGATCGCGGGAATAACCCTTTTTTGTTCTTCTTCTTCATCCACCGGCTCCGAACCCGGTCTCGTAGAAAGTCCGCCGATGTCAAGAATATCCGCACCCTCTTCTATCATCTTTTCTGCGGCAGCAAGTACCTCTTCCACGCTCTTTTTCCTCGATTCCGGGTAAAAAGAGTCCGGGGTTACGTTTATTATCCCCATAACAAGTGTATTGTTTAAATATACTTTTCTGCCCCAGGGGCTTATTAAAAGTTCTATCCTTTTTTTATTAAAAAACTCCTCTAAGTCTTTTTTTATCTCCAAGAGGCCAAAAAAGGGCATTTTGCTCAGTTTTTCCATGAGTCCTTCGTAATGCTTTTTAGTTCCGAAAAGTAAAATATCGGATCGTTCTACCTTGCCGTCGATTACATTTTTATGTACCGCCGCATCGCCACCGAGAGCCAGCATTTCCTGCTTGATGATATTGGCTGCAGGAAAGGGTACCCCAAAAAGTTTTAAGGGTATGATATTTTGTTTTTTCTCAAAAATTTGAATTGAATCGGGATGAACTCCTATTCTATTCATTTCCTTTCTCAGGTATTTCTGTGTAATTTCGAGGATCAATTCATCCACCCCTTTTCCACGCAGGCAAAAGCCTGATGATTGTGTATGCTTTCAAAACTTGTGACCTCCACCCGGTACCACTCGATGCGCTCATCTTCCTCCAACCGCAAAGCAGCGTCCCTGGTCACATCTTCCACGAATTTCGGATTTTCAAAGGCTTTTTCGGTAATATACTTTTCATCCGGTCTCTTCAGGAGCGTGTATATGGGACAGCTGGCACTGCTTTCCGCAATTTCAATCAGGTCCTCAAACCAGATCATTTTTTTTGACCTGGTAAGTATATCCACCTCAGCCCTCTGGTTATGAGCACCTTCCTGGCTTATCTCCTTGGAACAGGGGCACAGGGTGTGCACCGGCACTTTCACACCTGTAAAAATTTTATAACTATCGGACAGCTCGGCGTAAATTTTTGCACACACCTCCAGAGGAGATTCGCTTTTTGTAACGGGGGCTTCCTTCCATATAAAATAAGGAATTAACAGTTCTATATGGGCAGAGTTCGCCCCCAGCTTTTCTTTTATTTCGACAAGAATATCCTCTATACCTTTTGGACTCAATATTTCGAAATTTTTCAATACCTCTACAAACCTGCTCATATGGGTACCCCTTATATCCCTGTGAAGATCTGCCGAAATGGTAATATTAGCGACGGTATACTGAAAGCCCCTCTTCTTATCCTGCACCTTCAGAGGCCATTTTAAACCCTTTATTCCCACCTTTTTTAGAGGCACCATTCTTTCATCCTTTTCCGACTGCACATCCTTTAATTGCAACTCTTTTCACCCCTGTAAACAACCCCGCAGTCTGTCGTTTCCCAAACTTGTACTTCGTAAAGGCAGCAGTTGTCCCTTTTTAATGCATCGTATAGTTCTTTGAAAATGTATTCCGCTATATTTTCAGCAGTAGGCTGGGGTATTATCTCGTTGATATAACTATGGTCGAATTTTTTCAAGACCCTGTCTTCTACGATTTTTTTAAGTTCCACAAAATCGATTATCATCCCTTCTGAATCGGGCGTTCCCTGGATTTTTACCACCAGCTTATAGGTATGCCCGTGCAATCTTTCGCACTTTCCCCTGTACGCGGTCAGGTTATGGGCCGCATCGAATTTAAACTCGCGTATTAAAATCATTTTCTCACCTCTTTAAAATACCTTTTTTATATTATAGCATTTCAAATCCATATAATGCCATATTAAACTAAAATAAAAAGCAGCGTTCATCGCTGCATCACATAATTTTCTATAAATTCCATATTTTTTTCATTAATTGTATCAAATTTAAAACCTTCACTTTTTAAAATTTTTATTATCTCCGGCAAAATCTCTACAGTTAGATTTTTTGAATCGGTATCGTGAAGAAGCACTACCGCTATTTTTTTATTCTTTACTCCTCTTTTTAAATTTTCCAGCATGGTTTGTTTATCGGGATAGGGCATTGTCGCATCTCCCGTCACCACATTCCAATCTATATAATGATACCCCTCTTCCTTCACCTTCTTTTTGATCTGGGCCATAATTCCTGCAGGGCCGGTTTTCAAATAAACGGTGTTTTTGGACCCTCCGGGAAATCTGATAATTTTTGGCCTTACACCCGTTAAATTATATATTAAATCCTCCTGCTTTTTTAAGTCACTCATAAAGGCGTCCACCGAGGTATATATCTTATCGTATCTGTGGCTGAAGGTATGATTTCCCAGGGAATGCCCTTCTTCATAGATCTTTTTTATCACCGTATTTTCGCTTTCTTTATAACCCACAAGAAAAAAGGTCGCCTTTATTCCCTCTTCTTTTAAAATCTCCAGAATTTTTTCCGTGTTTTTACTGGGGCCATCGTCAAAGGTAAGGTAGGCTATTTTATCTTTGATTTTTCTACCGCTTTCACTCTTCGTATCTTCTTCCTCAATAGCAAAATTCTTTCTTTCAGGAAAGAGCCTATTATATATTATGGTGTTTACTTCACCAAAATAGTAATCTTCAAAACCTTCTTTGGTTTTATTTCCCGCGGTTTTATTTTTTGAATCGGTTGAACCATCTACAACTCCTCCCGGGGAGAGGACTTCTCTTGTATTTCTGCTTTCTGAAAAGGCATAAATAAACCCCATTAAAAATCCAAAAATCACGCATAATATTACCGCAATTGCAATATAAAAATAATTTTTACCTGTCTTTTCCATAATCCTTGCCCTTCCCCTCTACCTTCATTTTAACATCCCCGGGAAGACAAAAAAATAGGAAGTGCAAGGAAATTATAACAGGCTCAGGGATTTAACAAGCATTGTAGCAAAGGAACCAGGGGGAAGGACAAATTTTAACTTTATCTTCTCATATCCCCGGTAAAAATCGTCTTCTTCAAAGCCTGAAAAATATAGGTTTTCAGGAAAAACCACTGCTCTTCTCATAAAGGATTTGAAAAAGGATTTTCTTATCTTTTTAAGATTAAAGTCCGAGGGGGTAACCCCTCTTTGCTTCATTACTTCCATTACCGCATTGCGCACCAGTTCTTCCGTTTGCGGTATTTTATAAGAAACGGTAGGCACTTCCAGGTTTTTCAGTTCCTTAAACTTCCTTTCATCCTTTACTTTCCTGTAAATTAAATAGTCCGTTATCTTTCCTTTTACCGGAAATAAATCCTCCACATAAGAGGGGAGTATCAAAGAAAGCGTCCTGTTCCACAGGTAGCTCTGATAGGCTGAAAAAAACATGGAAAGTTCTTCCTTGGGGATAATATTTAAAGCCTTTACCATATTCTCCTTGCTTTTCCCTTTTTTCAGTATTTCGATTATTTCCCTCTCCGTTTTCGTTCTGCACAGCGGCAGAATGGCTTCAAAATCTCCCCAGCGGTTTTTAATTTCCTGTTTTCTTTGTCTTTCTTCTTTTTTATCTTCCGGATGGGTTACCGTAAAATATAACTTCAATGCACCGTTGTAGTGCTTCTTCAGAATCTTTTCCGCAATAAATTCTTCCTCATTTTCCACGCTCCCAAAGCGCTGGTCATCAAAAAAATTTGGAAATCCCCATTCTTTTATCTCCTTGAGCCTTTGTATTATTTTCTCTTTTTCTTCCCTGTCTATTTTTCTCAGAGTAATTTCAAAGTAGTTCCCCTTTAAAACCCTGGGTGAAATGTAATCATTAGAAAAACCCGTAAATTCCAAATGCACATTTTCCCTGTCGAAAACCGGATCGTATTCCCTGGGCACAGAAATGTACTGAAAGGTTAAAGCGTGCCTGTCCTTTCTCCCGGCATTTCCAATTACCTCCATTGGTATATTATTTTCCCTGGAAATGAACTTCAGGGCGTCAACGGTATTCCAGTGTTTTTTTGTTAGAAGGTAGATTCGGTACTTGCCGCCCTTTTGATATTTAATATCTGCCAGTTCCTTTACTATAAAATCCTCGGGAAAAACCTTTATTTTCAAATGCATCACCCTTTGTTTAATTTTTATACTCCCTTTTTTACCAGGCCGATATTAATTCCTCTTTATCAAAGCCATTTTTCTAACTTGATTTCCTCAGCTCCCTTTATTTAAAATTATTTTGCCAAAGCCCCTGCCCTGGTTACTTCCATGCATCCTCTCCTCTAATTTGCGTATTAACATAAAAGGTTTTTCTTTACAATAATTCATAAAAAAATATATATACATTGCACAAAGGAAAAAACGTAAATTTTGTCGAATAATGGAAATTAAAAAATTTGGGGGTGTTTGAGAACTTGCTTTATCTTATATTATTTGTCACCGCGTTGTTGCTTGCAGTTACAATTTACCTGAGCATAAAAATTTACAGAATCAAAAAAACCGCTGGCCAATTGGGCAATCTCCTTGATTCCTATGCAAGAGGCCAGGCGCTTTTTGACCGCATCGAAGAAGATGTGGAAAGGATGATGCCCTCCATAAAAAACCTTCAAAAATATTTACAGAATATAATATACCATATTTTAAAAAACTCCGCCGAAATAGCTGCAGGTTCTGCAAATATTAATTCTTCTTCCAGAAAACTTGAAGAAAACATAAAAGATTTGAACGATATACTTTCCGGTTTTTTAAAAAATGTTATGGATATTAACGACCGCATTGTCAACAGTGCGGCCATTTCCGAAGAATTATACGGAAGTATAAACGAAATCGCTTCTTTTTCGTCAATGGCCATGGATACTTCAAAAAATGCGGCCTCGGATCTGGATATAAGCTTGAAATCCATAGAAGATGCCGTGTCAATAATAGAAGAGCAGGGAAAAGAAATATTTTTTATTTCAAAGGAAATTATGGGGCTGAAAGACCTCTTAAGCAAAATATCATCGGTTTCCGATAATATCAACGAAATATCCTCCCAGATCAACCTCTTATCCTTAAATGCCTCGATAGAAGCCGCCCGGGCGGGATCCGCCGGAAAGGGTTTTGCAGTGGTGGCGGAGGAAATAAAAAAACTCGCTGATGAAACATCGAAATTCTCAAAGGAAATAGTCAATCTCGTAAAGGATATACAAAATTACATTCAAAAATCGGCGGACATATTAGAGCAAAGCTTGAAAAAAGTGGACAGGCAAAAATCGGTCACGGATGACGCCAAAAAAAGCCTTTCAAATATTACAAATGTTATGTCCGGCATAGAGGAGATAATAAAAAATATTTCGGAAAACATCGCATCGCAAACTCAGGCCACCGAACAAATGGCGGAAAACATCCAGGATGTGTCCAACTTTTCCTCTGTGATTGCCGATTCCATAAAAAATGTGGAGGAAATTCTCCATAAACAAAAGCTGTACATTGGCGAGAACTTCTCCCAGATAAAAAATTTGACGACTTCTGTTGAAAATTTTGAAATCTTCACCAGGGAGTTTGACAGCATTTTGGGAGATAAATTGTTAGAAATTGCTCAGGAAGTAGCGGAAAGGCTTACAAAAGAGAATTTTTCCTTGGAAAGGATGCCGGAAATAGCAAAAAGCTACGGAGTTACGGAAATTTGCATCACCGATGAGGATGGTGTGGTGGTTTTAGACAATGACAAACAAAGTTTAAACTTCAGGTTCCCGGAAGATGAAACCACCCAGGCGGGTGAATTCAGGAAAATACTTAAGGGAAAAGCGGATAAAGTAGTGCAAAAAATACAACCCCGAAATGTGGACGGCAGACTTTACAAATTTGTAGGTGTAAAAAGAAAGGATAGGCCCGGTATAGTCCAGGTAGCCCTGAGCATCGAGGACATTTTCCGGCTGACTTCAAAATAATGTCATTAGCGGCAAAAGCCGCTATTTTTTTAAATTTTTTATAATATATCTTGACCGAATTCGACAAAAAAGAATAAAATTATTCTAGGAGTAAAATTTTTCTAATTTTCAGGAGGCAAAAATGAGGCAGTTAGTAATATTTTCTTTGAACGATGAGTTTTACGGAATGGATATTTTCTCCGTAAACGAAATTATAAAAATGCTCAAAATAGTCAGTCTCCCCAATTCGGTTAGCTTCATAGAAGGTATTATCAATTTGAGGGGAAAGGTAGTCCCTGTGGTGGACCTCAAAAAGCGCTTCGGACTCCCAAAAAAGGAATATACCGATGATACCAGAATCCTGGTGGTAGATATAGAAGGTCATCTGGCCGGATTTATAGTGGACCAGGTTCTGGAAGTGGCTTCTATTAACGATGATTCCATAGAGCCCGCACCCAGGGCCCTGATACCGGAAGCGCCCTTTATTGAAGGAATCGCAAAATTCAACGAAAAGCTGGTAATAATGATTAATGCCGCAAAAATCTTCAGTTTGGAGGAAAAACAGGAACTATTAAAAGTAGGTTAAATCCGGGAGGTAATAATTTTGAAGATCCCTGTCGATTTTTTAACCCCGGGAATGAGGGTGCAAAAGCCTCTTTTCGGAAGAAGGGGTGAGCTTCTTTTAAACCGGGGAGTTACGCTCAGCGATAGTCTAATTACCCTGTTAAAAAAGAATAACATCCTGACGGTGGACGTGGAAGGCCCCGTACCTTTTGACGAATATCAAATTAAAGATACTATTTCGGAAAAATTAAGACAGGCTGCCCTTAACACCTTAATGGATTGGATAAAAAACAAGCACGTCTTGAATTTAAAAAGGGTATATGATGTGGTTAAAAGCCTGGTGGAAGAAATCCTTTCCGATAAAGAGGTATCCGATAATTTGACCAACCTCTGTTCTACCGATTTATACACCTTTGCTCATTCGGTAGACGTTTGCATCCTCTCGGTTATGGCAGGTAAAAAACTCGGCTTTAACAAAAAAAAGCTGTATACCCTGGGAATGGGCAGCATTTTACACGATGTGGGCAAACTGGACATCCCTCCCGAAATTTTAAATAAACCCGCAAGATTATCTCCGGAAGAGTACGAGATAATAAAAAAACACCCTATCTACAGTTATGAAAAATTGCGCAAAAGAGAAGACGAGAATCTAAACCCGTACTCTTTAAATATAGTCCTGAACCACCACGAAAGATTCGACGGCAGCGGTTATCCCCGCAGGTTAAAAAAGGATGAAATTTACGAGCTGGACTACCTGTGTGCTATCGCCGATGTATTTAACGCCATGACCACCGACAGGGTATACCGAAAGGCTTTGCCGGTGCATGAGGTTTACGAAATGCTGGAAGGTTCCTGCGACACCCTTTTCCCCTACGATATAACAAAGGCATTTTTATCATGTATAGACCCCTTCCCACCGGGAACCTTAGTAATGCTCAGCACCGAAGAACCGGCCATGGTTATAGCATCTTCCAAACTTCCTTTCAGGCCAAGGGTAAAACTTTTAAGGAGTCTCGAGGACATCGATCTGACAAAAGAACTCAAAATTACTATTAGAAGACAGCTGACTCCGGAGGAAGCGCTAAATTTTGTGCCCACTTTTGAAAGAAGCAGGTTTTACAACTTAATAAATTTGAACCTGTAACATAATTTTGACATAAAATTAAGTTTTTGCTAAAATCTAAACACGGTAACTTTTTTCTTATATAAGCTATGGTTTTAACCCATAGCTTATATATTTTAAAAATAAATGAAAGGGGAGGATGAACCGTGAAGGTAGGGGTCTTCTGGAGGAAGTTCAGGAATGTGGAGTTCCAAAAAAGGATATCCGACAACGTATTTGACGACGCCTATGATGAGGCTTACCATCATTATACTTTCATAAAGGAAAACGGCTACGATGCGGTAATGATTGAATGGAAAAAAGATAATCCTAAGGAAACTTTGAAAAAGATAGAAGAGGAAAAGGTAGACCTGGTTTTCAACGCCTCATCCTTAGAAGAAGTTGCTTTTCTGACCGCTTTTAATATTCCCTTCGTAGGTTCCGGCCTGGATCTGGTATCCCTGGACAAAGCTGCCAGAAAAAAAATAGTCGCCTATCACGAACTGCCAACACCAAAATTTTTTATTTCCAGCAGCCCCGACGATATACCTTCCCATAATTTAAAATTCCCCCTGTTTGTCAAACCTTTGAGGGGACGAAACAGCTCGGGCATCAGCGATGAAAACATTGTGGAAAACGAAGAAGGTTTAAAAAAGGTAATTGCAAAAATCACCGAAAAAATAGGCCAACCCGCCCTTGTAGAAGAATACATTAAAGGAAGAGAAATCACCGTGGGAATCATAGGTTACGAAAACCTAACGGTTTTGCCTCTTTTAGAAATAAGTTACAGCGGTGTAAAGACCAATACTTTTGAACATAAAATGTTCGATAAAGAGAAGATAACCTGCCCGGCACCGCTTCCTCCCGAAATCGAACAAAAAATAAAAAGCACCGCTCTTTCTATTTACAGGGTGCTCAACGCCAAGGATTACGGCAGGATAGATATGATCTTAAGCGAAGACGGCATACCGTACTTTTTGGAAATAAACACCTTTGCGGGCCTCACCATGTCTACGGGGAAAACCCATCACGGATACATGGGTTATATGGCCAAAGCCTCAGGGTTATCCGGCAGAGAATTTTTTGGAGCCATCATTGAGAGTGCGAAAAAAAGGTATTTTTAAAGTGGTTTTCTATAAAGTGGGCTACCCCTTCCTCGTTGTTCGACAGCGTCAGGGGCAGCCCCTTTCTTTTTAATTCTGAAGGTGCATTCCCCATAAGTACCCCCAGCCCGGCGTATTCCAGCATTAAAACATCATTGTAATTATCCCCAAAAGCTATTATTTCTTCCCTCTTTATGCCCAGGATATTAGAAAGCACTTTTAAACCTTTCGCTTTTGATACCTCTCCATCTATTATATCCATGGTATTTTTAACCGCTGACGTAATGTACACGGATTTCCCAAAAATACAATCAAACTTTGCCCAGAGCCAGGATAGACGGGCTGGATCACCGGAAATTACCGCTTTTAAAGGTGGCCCCAGTGAATCCCTCACTTTTTTATCTTTATAAATTCGGGAAAAATATATTTTTAATGTCTCTACGTCTTTTATATTTTCCACCGGAATAAGCACAAAATCCCTTAAATAATTAATAACCCCCGATGGGGAAAGCCTCCGGGCAAAAGCGGAAAACCTCTTCAGTTGAGCCATTTGATAACTTCTTCCGTAAAATATTTTTTTATCTCTCAAAAAAACCTGAAGTTTAATTTCCGGATAACGGCTAACCTCATCGATTATTTTCATTAGTACTTCTTCCTCTAAACCTTTTTCGTAATAAATTTCCCCCGAATAAATATCCCTGATAAGCGCACCGTCGGAAGTAATAAGAGGAGCGTTAACGGAAATATTTTTGGCAATCCTTAAAGCACTATTGTAAAATCTCCCGGTGCATAAGGTCACGTATATTCCGCATTCCATGACCCTTTTTAGCGCTTCTTTTGTTTTTTTCGTAAGAATGTACCTGCTGTTTATCAATGTACCGTCCACATCCAGAGCAATCAGCTTATACCTTTTCATAACCCAGTACACTCCCGGTATTTAATCCGTAAAGTCGCTCAAAAGTTTTAAAAGCTGTTTGGCATTGATAACCGCCTGAGCATTGAAATGGTTGTTCATCGCTACAAAAACCGTGTCGGTTTTTCTTTTTAACTCTTTAATCTTGGGCACCCATTCTTTCAATTCCTCTTCCGTATAAAGGTAATTGTACCTCTCATAAGCCTCCCGATTATTATACCAGTTTTCACTATTTCTTCCGTGAAACCTTACGTAACCGAATTTGCTGGTAGCCACTACAACGGGAGGAAGTAGACCTTTGATCCTGGGTTCATCCACACAGACGAAAGCCATATCTAATTCCCTCAAAAGTTTTAAGATATCCAGTGTTAACCAATCTACCGTCCGAAATTCTACCGCCAGCGGAATTTCATTGAAAGCTTCCCTCAACCTTTTCAAAAAATCCCTGTTTTCGTCATTATTGTGAAAGCTGTAAGGGAACTGGGCTAAAACGCAGCCCAATCTTTTTTCTTCAATAACGGGCTTTATAGCTTTTTTATATTTTTCTAAGGTTTCGGGCGACAGATCCCGCTGATGAGTAATCCCTCCGAAGGCTTTTATGACAAAGATGAAGCTTTCAGGGGTTTTTCTGAGCATATGGTAAAACATATAGGGGGAAGGCATGGAGTAGTAGGTGGAATTAACCTCGGTGAAAGGAAACTCCCGGCTGTAATAAGAAAGCATATCCTTCTCCTTTATACCTTCGGGATAAAACTTCCCTATCCAATCTTTATAAGCGTATCCGGAAGTTGCTATTTTTATCAAATTTAAGCCCCCCAAATATTTTTTATATATCTATAATATTATGTTTTATACCCAGTAATACCGCCTGGGTACGGTCGTTTACTCCCATTTTTTGAAATATATTTGTAAGGTGATTTTTCACCGTTTTTTCACTTATAAAAAGTTTATCAGCTATTTCCTTATTGGAAAGCCCTTTGGCTAACTCCTGTAAGATTTCTATTTCCCTCGAGGTGAGATTGAAGGTAATTTTTTCGTCTTTTTGCGAGAGCTTGTTTATTTCTTCAAATACCTTCGGCGTCATGGAAGGAGGGATTACCCCCTTGCCTGAAAAAACCTGCCTTATTGTTTTTATAAGTTCGTCAGGGGTTACATCCTTCAACAGATACCCGGAAACTCCGTATCGTATTAACTCCAGCAGGTAATCCACCTGCTCGTGAATGGTAAGGGCTATAATTTTTACCCCGGGATTTTCCTTTTTTATTTCCCTGGTTGCAACTATACCGTTAACATTGGGCATATTAATGTCCATCAATACCACATCGGGTTTTAATTTTTTTGCAAGTTCCACCGCTTCCTTACCGTCAGAAGCTTCTCCTAAAATTTCAATATCCGCTTCCAAGGACAATATTTTTGCAATCCCTTCCCTTACCAGAGCGTGGTCGTCGGCAATTATTACCTTTATTTTTTCTTTTTTTTCTTCCACCATCTCATTCCCTCCGGTCTTTATTTCTTTTTTACCGGAATTGAAAAAATTACTTCCGTGCCTTTACCGATTACTGACCTGATTTCGAATTTACCGTTTAAAAGTTGGACCCTCTCCCTCATGCCCATTATTCCGAAGGCCGAGCCTTCTTTTTGGGTCAGTGCTTTTTCCACATCAAAACCACATCCGTTATCTCTAACACTGCCGTTTATTTTTTCGCTCAAATACTCCAATTTTATAATTACTTCAGTAGCCTTAGCGTATTTTCTCACATTGTTTAAAGATTCCTGGATAATCCTGAAAACCGCAATGGCTATGGAAGAATCCAAATCGTATTCCCTGCCCATTACGATCATCTCTACGAATATTCCGTACTCCTTTTGGTACTGCTCTATATACCTTTTTAAAGCGGGTAAAAGCCCCAGATCGTCCAAGGACATGGGTCTTAAATCGAATATTATTTTTCTTACGTCCGCAAGGCTTTTTCTCACGAGCTCTATTAATGCAAATAACTCCTCTTTTACCATCGACGGATTTACTTCCATCAGCTTTAAAATATACTCCGACCTCATAACTATATTGGCAAGGCTCTGCGCAGGGCCATCGTGAATATCCCTGGCTATCCTCCTTCTTTCCTCTTCCTGAGCGGAAATCACCGAAAGACCCAGGGCTTGAAATTGCTGCAGTTCCCCGATTTTATCGCTCAATGCGGAAAGTTCGTTGTTTAAAATCTTTATTACCATGTTTATATTTATCATCAATTCTTCGGAACGCTTTATTGTCCTTTCCACATTTTTTATATACCTCTCCAAATGATCCCTGGTATTTCTCAAAAGTTTTTCCTTTTCCCTCTTGTTGATTAGTTCTATTTGCTTTGAATGGGCTACTTCGTAGGCATTTTTTATATCCTCTTCCTTGAAAAATTTAAAGTTTCTGCTTACCTCCATTAATTTCATTCTCGCTTTAATATATTCTTTTTCCAGCTGATCCACTTCTTCGATTGTAATTTTTATCTCATCTTTAACCTGTTCTAATTCTTTTTTTGCCCTTTCGTACTCCTGTCTTGCGTTCTCGCTTAAATTATAAATTTCTTCTTTGCTGTTTTCCACTACCTGCTTTACCTTCTGGATTATGGAATCAAGATAGGACAGTTCTATCAACTTTTATCCCCCTGCTTCTTTTTTCTCTTTTGCCCTGAACTGATGGACAAGGGATTTCACCTGTAAACTCATCCTGTTAATCTTTTTTGCATTGCTTATTACTTCCTTCATGGCCTCAGCCCTTTTACCTTCATTTTCAGTATTTTTTATAATATTTAACCGGCTGAGTAAACCTTGGGATAAATATTCTATCTCGTTCCCGGTATGTTCCATATATTTTAAAAATCTTTCTAAGTAATCCACAAAATTATCTAAAGGATAAAAAAAGTGGGAAAAGTTCTTGGGAAGATTTTTTGTAAACCTTTTTGATAAATCTCCTCCCGACAATTCATTGGCAGTTTCTAAAACCTTATTCAAAGGAGCTATAATCGTTCTTTTAATATAAATATAATACAAAAAAAGGTCAAATGCTATAATAATTAGAAAAAGAGCTGCGCCGTAATAAACAAGGTGAATTATTGAAAATTTAAGAAAAAAAGCCCCGTACAAAAAATATGCACCGAATATTATGATATTAATAATATTCACAAATATATAAAAAAGTATATTTTTCCACATTTCTTCCACCCCTTTTAATCTTCAATAAAAATCAGCCTGTCTCCTTCTTTTACCGATCCTTTTCTAATCACACCCCCGGGTAATTCTAAAACTTTTATTGCTTTATAAACCACCGGCGAAATACGAAAGGGTTTAATTTCCATCGCTTTTATAACATAATCCTTTTTATCCAAAAAAACCGCGCCGATGGGAAAGCGCATAAAAAATGTATGGATAAAATTACACGGAATTATAAGTAAACCCTCTCCCTCCGAAAAGCTTCTTTCTCCCATTAATCCTCTGAACCTTTTAAAAAAGGTATTTGCTATTCTTAGATTTTTTACCAAAACTTCATCGTTATTATAATTTACTACACGCATTACAATCTCCCCTTAGTTCATAAAAGCCTTCATTATATGGAATACTGCCGGTGCAAGAAGGACGATAAATATTGCCGGGAAAATAAAAAGAATAATAGGGATAAGCATTTTAACCGGAGCTTTCATCGCCATTTCTTCTACTTTTTGCCTTCTTTTTGCCCTTATTTCCCTTGATTGAAGTCTGAGCACATTTCCGATGCTTATTCCGAGCTGTTCTGCCATAATCAGGGAACCCACAAAATTTGATAATTCATCTACAGAAAGCCTATCTGCCATATTCCTTAAAGCCTCCTTTCGAGGCCTTCCCATCCTTACTTCATTTAGCACCCCCGAAAATTCCTTTGAAAGCACCCCTTTTGTTTTTTCCACCACCTTGGCCAGAGCACCGTCAAATCCAAGCCCCGCTTCTACACAAACCGTCAGAAGATCCAGAACTTCCGGAAGGCTTTTTTCTATATCCTCTTTTACCTTTCTCTTTTTCATATCAAGTATCATATCCGGCACAAAATACCCTATCATTCCTCCGGATACTGTAAAAAATAAAACTTTATAATCCACCGCCCCTAAGGTTTTAAAAAATATATAAAAAAGCAATGATGCCAGTGCAGAAAAAATGATTTTTTGCAACCCCTGTTTATTAAAAATGCCGGAAATCTTTGCCGCCATCGGTTCAACTATTCTTTTAAAAAGGGGCAGGGAAAGTTCCGCCTGTCTTAAATTTACTTCCCCTTTTTCGGCAGCCATTTGATATAACCTTTTTTGTATGTAAATCTGCGGTTCGTAAAATTTTCTGGCAAATTCAATCGCTAATAACTGAATGAATAAAAACACGGTCATCGAAATAAATAATAACATAGTAACCCCACCTCAGTATTTAATATCCACTATCTTTCTTATAATCATAAAACCTGTTATTTCACCCAGAAATGCAATTAAAACAAGGATTCTCCCCAGAGGATTTATAAAAAGCTCTTTTAAATATTCGGGATTTACCGCCAATATAAAAAAGGTCAGAAACACGGGCAAAAGTCCAATTATCAGCCCGGAAATTCTCCCCTGGGCCGTCAGAGTCTTCACCTCTCTTTTAATTCTAATTCTATCCCGGATAACCGTTGAAATATTGTCCAGTACCTCAGCTAAGTTTCCCCCCACCTGTCTTTGGATTAAGACCGCGGTAATGACCAGGTCTAAATCTTCACTTTTTACCCTTTTTGAAAGATTTTTCAGCGCATCTTCGGTAGAAGCACCAAAATTTATCTCTTTTAAAGCCCTGAAAAATTCCCTTGATAAAGGCCCCTTTAGCTCCTTTTGAACAAAATCCATGCTCTGTAAAAAGCTGAATCCCGATTTTAACGCCCCGGACATAATGGTAAGGGCATCGATAATAGAAGAATTTATTTTTTGCAGCCTTTTTTGTCTTGCGGATTCCAGCAAAAGGAAAGGTAAAAAAGATACAAGAATAGAAATAAGAATGGAAATCATCGTATTGACGGTGATCGCAAAGACAAATATAAAAGAAAATACAAAGGAAAAGAAAACAATGCTGATAAATTCCTCGCCTTTTAATAATACATCCGCCTCTTCTAATTTGCTGTCCACAAACTTACCCAGGGATTTCGCAAAGGAAAAATTGCCCCCCCACTTTATCATGTTTTTTAGTACGCCTTTAAAATCGGTTTTCCTTTTAATATCCGGTTTTTTATTCCCCGCTCTCAGCCTGATTAAAAAACTTTCTTCTTTTACCCTCATCTTTTCATAAACGTAAAACACCATCAAAAAAACGACGAGAAAGTTTAGCAGTGGAAGGATTTGAAGTATCATTTTTTACCTCCTCGCTGTAATCCGGATTAAATATTGTCAGGGGAAGTTTTATGCCGTATGCCTCGAACCTATCCATGAATCTGGGGAGTACTCCGCTGGATTTAAAATATCCCTGCACCTTGCCATTTTGGTCAACCCCGGTTTGCACAAAAGTAAAGATATCCTGAAGCACAATTACATCGCCTTCCAGCCCCTGAACCTCGGTAATGCTTACTATCTTTCTCGTGCCATCCTTTAACCTGCTCTGGTGAATTATAAGGTCAACAGCCGAAGCAATCTGCTCTCTTATTGCCCTTACAGGAAGGTCAACGCCGGCCATTAAAACCATTGTTTCCAATCGGGAAAGCATATCTCTTGGAGAATTCGCGTGACCAGTGGTTAAAGATCCGTCGTGCCCGGTATTCATTGCCTGTAACATATCCAGGGCTTCTCCACCCCTTACCTCTCCTACCACAATTCTGTCCGGCCTCATCCTGAGAGCGTTTCTTACAAGGTCCCTGATGGTGATGGCGCCCTTTCCTTCGATGTTGGGCGGACGGCTCTCCAGTGTGATCACATGGGGCTGCTGCAGTTGCAGTTCAGCAGCGTCTTCTATTGTGATAATCCTTTCATTTTCCGGAATAAAAGAAGAAAGGACGTTTAAGGTGGTAGTTTTACCGCTTCCCGTTCCGCCGCTTACCAGGATATTCAGCCTCGCTTTTACGCAGGCTTCTAAAAATACCGCCATATTTTGTGTCAAAGTCCCGAATTTAATCAAATCCTGAATGGTGTAGGGTTTTTGAGAAAATTTTCTTATCGTAATTACAGGCCCTATTAGCGAAAGGGGAGGTATGATGGCATTCACGCGGGAACCGTCGGGTAATCTCGCATCCACCATGGGCATGCTTTCATCAATTCGCCTGCCGATGGGCGCTACTATTCTCTCTATTATGTTCATAACGTGTTCTTCGTCGCGGAAAGCTACATCCGTTAATTCGATTTTCCCCTTTCTTTCCACATATACCTTTTTTGGCCCGTTCACCATAATTTCGCTAACTTCCGGATCTTCTATAAGTGGGGTTATGGGTCCAAACCCTATTATCTCATTGATCATTTCCTGGGCAATTTTTTGTCTCTCACCTTTTGTTACATATTCCCCTTCTTTTGCTAAAAAGTCTTCGGTATATTCTTCAATTTTCGCTTTTAGCAATTCCTTGCCTTCGTCCCCCACGTTAAGGTTTTTTAATTCCTCTACCAGTTTTCTGTGGAGCCTTGATTTAAGCTCATTCAACCTTTTTATGTCTTCTTCCTTTATATTCTTTTGTATCTTAGCACCTTCAAGTTTTTCTAACAGGGACATTTTTTATCACCCCAGGTTTAGCTTTTGACAAAGTTCTGCAACAGACAAAGATATTTTGGCCTTTGGTAATCCCACCACAAAAGGGGTACCCTTATTAATCGAACTTATCACCGTTTTTTCATCACCAGCTATGGAAGCAAAAATTTTTATTCCCAGGGCTTTTTCTATATCTGCGGGTGTAAAGCCGACATTGTCCTTTTTGTTGAGGATAATTTTCACCTTTTGATCTAAATTCAACTTTTTTAGAATTTCCATGTCGATTTTCGCCCTTTTTAAAGAGGAAATATCCTGATTTAAAAGCAATAATATATGCTCCGAAGCCTCCAGTGCGCTAATACCTGCATCGCTGTAATAACTGGGCACATCCACTATAACATAATCAAAATTTTCCTTTAATATTTTGATTATCTCTTCTACTAAATTTGAAGTCAGGTATTCGGAAAACTCCGGGTTTTCAGGAGCAGCCAGTATTTTTAACCCGGAGACATGAGGAAGTAAAAATACCTGGAGAAACTCGTAGTTTATCTCTTCCTGTTCCTTTATCAAATCTATGATGCTGGTGGTAGGCGCCACATTGAGCAACAGGGCCACATCTCCAGCGCTGATGTCCAGATCCACAAGTACTACCTTCTTATTTGCGTCTTTTATCAGCTCTGAAGCTAAATTCACCGCAATGACGGTTTTCCCTACCCCGCCTTTTGTAGAAAATACGGAAATCACCTTGCCTTTTTTTTGCAAGCTCCCTTCCTTTTTTTCCGCTCTTTGTACCCCGAGAGCCGAGTTTCTTTTTTGCTGGTTTTCGTAAACCCTTCTTATAGTATCCGAAAGTTCCTTGGAGGAAAAGGGTTTTATAAGGTATTCCCTGGCTCCTGCGGCCATTGCTTTTTTAAGGTATTCATTCTCTCCCTGGATGGAAATAATAACGATCGCCGTATGAGGATTCAAAGTGGTAATTCTTTCCGTAGCCTCAATTCCATCCATTTTGGGCATATTAATATCCATCAGTATAACATCCGGATTTAACTCTTGTGCCAAACTTACTGCTTCATATCCGTCCGAAGCTTCTCCGATCACTTCAATATCCTTTTCAAAATAAAGCAATCTTTTTATGTCATCCCTGGTAGTCGGTATATCATCGGCAATAACTACCGTAATGGCCATGTTAACACCTCCGCTCATCTGAAAAGATTTTCAGCTTTTGTAGAATTTAACTGCGTTTTCCCCGAATCCTGAGGCGACCTCAAGGACAAATGAATGCTTCCATGCTGGACGGCAAAGGCTATTTGCTGGGCTTCCTCGGGGGTCACCATTAATGTAACCGTTTTGGGTTCAACCTTTGTCTGTCCCTGAGGGCTTAAATTGTAATCAACAGCGAGCACCGGCACATTTTGTATTATCGTTGAAGTTACCGCGTACTTTTTATCCGGGGGGGCATCAAAGGTTACCAGTACATCTACCCTGTCTCCGCTGGATAAAAGTCCGTTCAGAGCCGTTACATTATTCACTGGAATGGAAATTGCCCTTTTCCCGGGTTCAATTCTCAACGACAATCCGGCAGATGGGTCATTTTTATCAAATAACATTTCCTTTTGTATCATTTGCCCGGGCAGTATCTCGTATTTTGAAATTTTTCCTACCACATCCTGTTTTTTTAAAACATTATAAGGTGCGTATTTTAAGGGTATCTCTTTTTTTACTAACATGTTTTCCTCAATCACAGTTTTAGGCGGAATTTTTTTTGCCGCCTCCGCCACTTCTATAAACTCTCCGGCAATCTTATACTTTTGCTCTAAATCGCCGAGGTATTTGTAAGTCCCAAAGGCTGCCAGCAATCCGAGAATAAGCGCAAGAAATAATATTATTTTGCTCCTCACATCTATTCCCCCATTTCCTATTCCACCAATTTAGCTGCATGAAGACCATAGTTTTGCTGGGAACCGCTTATCGTAAAATCAGATCCATCCGGAGGTATCATTTTTAAGAAATACCCGGTAACCTCGTTTTCGTTGCCGCTTCCGGAAATACCTTTTATTAGAAAGGCCGCGAATCCTACAATCTTTACCTTATCCCTTCCCTGTAAAAGTGAGGAGGGGTCAAAAACAGGCACTATCATTATTCTGGGACAACCCGGATGATAATTTTCTATACTGCACTGGGGGCTATGGGGACACGCATTGAGCCGGTAGTTCACACCTCTTTCGGTGGGACCGGACATATTGCCGGGCTCGGTTTCCACCCAGTCTCCTACCCTTAAAAAACCGCTGTAACCGTATTTTAAATTGTTTTCATAATTGGCGGACCCCCTAAAGCCTAAGGCCAACGCTCCGTAATTTCCGGGCCCATATTCATCCTTTGGAGCTGCTTTTAATGTATAGAGTCTACCGTATTCGAGATTTTGGTCGGGAATCCCGAAAGGCACCACTCCCGTTATCCCGTTTACCGCACCGTAAACCGAAGAAGCCTTTGCCTTTATTTCCACATTATTAAAACCCATTACCCTCATAAAGGTAAGGTTTACGTTTTTTTTGCCTTCGACGGTTATTTTGTTTTGCTCGGGTACTATAAAAACCGTCAGGTTTTCAGCGGAGTAACCGTTCATCTGAAAATATTCCGCTGCCCTTTCCCGGGCACTTTCCTCATCGGGAAGTTCATAGGCACCCGCAATAGCCGCAGCATCGCACGCCTTTTGAAGCCTTTCCCTTTCCAGCACCATTAGCCCTGTATCCATAAAAAGTCCCGTCATTCCCAGAATTACCGGCAGGGATAGGGCAAAAAGCACCATCGCCTGGCCGCACTGCCCCTTGATAAATCCTACAATTTTTTCTTTAATTACCTTTATAATCATTTCATGCACCTCGCCATTTATTCCATCCTCATCGTTGCCTGGGCTTTCAGGGTCAAAAGGTTACCCGGAGAACTGAAAAAAAAGGGTGTAATCAAGGGCAGTTTATAAGAAATTTTCACCGTAACGGCATCTCCGGTTTTCCTCTCCCCTTCCGGAGGTAAAATCTCTTCCACTCTCAAATTTTCCATCGTATCGGGAAGAGGAGTGATTTCAAATATCTTCTCGATTACCTCCTGATCGGATTTTCCCAGCGCGCACATCCTGACCGCCTCCCGGGCAGTCCTTACGAGGACTATCTGAGAATAATAAATCCTGCCAAATTCCAATATTCCAAAAAGCAAAAGGATGATCATCGGCAGGATCAGGGCAAATTCTACCATAGATTGTGCTTTTTCATTTTTTATTAAGCCCTTTATCCAAAGCATATTTATGCACCCTCTTATAGCGGAAATAGGAAGGCCAAAAGGGTACCGAAGGTTATCGCCACTCCGTAGGGAAACCGCCCCTTTTTCACTGGAGAATCAAGGTTTTCCAGAAGGTTTAACCCCTTTGGTATTAAGCCGAGCATGGATAAAAAGGTAAGAAAAACAGCTTTCAGCTTATAACGCAAATTTTTATCGGAAAGCATTATGGCAAGGGAAATTATCCCCCCGGCTATGGCCGAAAAAAGGAAGGCGTTTAACGTAAAACCCGGCCCCATAATAGCCCCTATCGCTCCTAAAAACTTTACATCCCCCGCTCCTATACCCCTTAATACATAGGGGATAATAAGAAACGCCATCCCAAGGAGCATACCCTCTACGCTTTGAATAATTCCCGAAAACCCATCAAAAAAGCCGTTTATCGAAATCCCCAGAACCATAGCCGGAAAAACCACAAAATTGTATATTTTGTTCTTGGTAATGTCAGTCAAAAAGCATAGGAATAAAAGGGTTATTAGAATGACCCCCCTTAATATTTCCAATTTCACCACTCCCGGCATTTGCAAATTTGGCCCTACCTTTTGAGTAGGGCCAATTGATTTTATTTTTGAATTTGCTCATGATAAGATGCTATTACGATTCAATTTTTTCTTTGGGTGTTAAGTTTATTAAAGCCTCCTTTGTTCGATTCTTATTTCATTTTTAATAATGATTATTAATTATTAATGATATTATCGATATTATATATGATTTAATTTTATATTCGAACCAATGTTTTTAATTATTGTTGGGGGGCATTTTGTAATCCGTCTTTTACCTGAGTGAATTTATCCCTGATCGCTCCTCCAAGTAAGCCCAATGCCGCGATAACCGCAATAGCCACCAATGCCAATATGAGCCCGTATTCCGCCATTCCCTGTCCTTCTTCTTCCGCCCAGAGCTTTTTTACGCCATCCATCATCCTTTTTAACATATCCCCGTCCTCCTCCTTTAGTTTTTCTTAAGTATATAATAAATCCGAAAATGCCTTCAAACATGATTCAAAAGGCTCAAAATAAAGGCTCCAGGTCCTATGACCTGAAGCCTATTTTAATCCCAACCACCTCGGCTTTCTGCCCGGCCCTGCAGATGGCCCCCTCCCCGTATTTATCCTTTATCTCATCCACAATCTTGTTAAGCCTTTTTATTTTTTCCTCCCGGGGAAAAATGGAGATCTGCTCGAAATCCCGGGTAAGCCCCGAGAGGCTGACGCCCAGAAGTCTTAAAGGTGTTTTTCCATCCCAGTTGTTTTCCAAAAGCTTTTTTGCGGTCCTGTAAATATCCTCGGTGGTGTTTGTATAGGGAATGGTGGCGGACCTGGTCCGGGTAAGAAAGGAATCATCCCTGAGGGTAAGGGTAACCACCCTCCCTACAAATTTTTTTCTCCTCACCCTTCTCCCCACCTGCTCGGAAAGGGAAAGCAATACCGCCTTTGCTTCCTCAAAAGTGGTGATATCCTTTGGAAGGGTTAAAGAGTGGCCTATGGACTTTTCCCCCTTTGAAAATTCGGGATTAACCGGGCTATCATCTATACCGTTAGCCCAGAGGTGAAGCTGCCTTCCTATTACTCCGAAAGAAGATTCCAGAAATTCCACCGGAATACCGGCTAAGTCTCCTATGGTCTTTATACCCATAGAATAAAGTTTTTGAGCCATTTTCTTTCCCACACCGTAAAGCTCTTCCACGGGCAGGGGCCATATAACCCCGGGCACCTCTTCGGGATGAAGCACCGTTATGCCCGCAGGCTTTTTTAAGTCCGATGCCATCTTTGCGAGGATTTTGTTGCAGGATATCCCTATGGAACAGGGAAGATCCAGTTCCTCCTTTATTGTCCTTTGAATCTTCCCGGCTATCTCCACCGAATCTCCAAAAAGCCTCTCGCAGCCCGAAACATCCAGCCAGGCTTCATCCACGCTGAAAACCTCCACATCCGGAGTAAATCTCCTCAGTATATCCATTACCCTTTCGCTCATCTCTACATAAAGGAAATAGTCGGGCTTTAAAAAAACGGCGTGAGGGCAAAGTTTTTTTGCCTGAAAATTCGGCATCGCCGTTTTTACACCGTATGCCCTCGCTTCGTACGAAGCCGTCAAAACTATCCCGTTCCTTTTTTTAGGGTCGCCGGCTACAATCACGGGTTTTCCTTTAAGCGAAGGATCCTTCGCCTGATGGCAGGAGGCGTAAAAGGCATTCATATCCACATGAAGAATATTCAGCATCCCTTATTCCACCTTTTACGAACATTTGTTCTATTTATATTTTAACCCCCTGCCGGAAAAAAATCAAGCCCAGCCTGAATTTCTCCATCCAAATTAATCACAGCATTTATCAAAAGGTCTATACCCTTTTTCAGTTGATCAAAAGATGTGAATTCTTCGGGACAATGGCTCCTGCCCCTGTGGCTTGGTACAAATATCATGCCGACCGGACAAATATTCGATAAAATCATGGCATCGTGTCCCGCGCCGCTCACCATATCTTTAGTTGAAAGCTCGAGCTCTTTTGCTGTTTTATTTAATACCGACCTTATTTTCTCATCCATAAATACCGGTTTTACGTAAAGTAAATTTGTTAATTTAGTCTCAAAACCCTCCCCATTCATTTCCCTTAGATTATCCTCTATTTTCATGGCTATATCCTTCATACTGCTTTCATTTATGGACCTAATATCCACGCTGAATTCCACTTCCTTGGGCACAATATTTGAAGCACCGGGAAGGGCTTTTATTTTTCCGACGGTAGCAACAGTATAATCGTCCTTTTGCCTTGCCCATCGGTTAATATTTTGAATCACTTCAGAAGCCTTTAAAAGAGCATCGAGGCGCATGTTCATCGGGGTAGTCCCGGCATGATCGGCCCTTCCTCTTATCGTGACATTATACTGCGCTATCCCCACAATCGCCTCTACAATTCCCGCATCCTTGTTTTCCTTTTCAAGAACGGGCCCCTGCTCCACATGAAGTTCAATAAAGCATGCGATGGATCCCTTTGAAAGCCTTGCCTCTTCGTGCTTTTCCGGAGATAATCCAAAATATTTCATTGCATCAAAAAGTATTATGCCTTCCTCATCCCGGAGATTATACAATTCCTCCTCAAACAAACCTGCCAATGCCCTGCTTCCCATCAAGCCTCCCCCAAACCTTCCGCCCTCTTCTTCAATTAGAGCAACTATTTCCAGGGGGGCGTCAAGCTTTAAATCCTTTTCCTTCAAAACCCTTGAAAGCTCCAATCCTGCTACAATACCCGCCTGTCCGTCAAAAGCCCCGCCGTTTTTAACCGTATCTATGTGCGAACCTACCATAATAGGCGGTAGATTCTTTTTACCTTCTCTTCTGCCGAAAATATTCCCGAAACTATCTACCCTTACCTTTAAACCCGCTTTTTTCATCTCCTCAACGATATAATCCATCGCCTTTTTGTGTTCCCCGGTATAGGTAAAACGGGTAACCCCCTGACCGGGTGTAGAGGTAAAGCGGGCTAAATTTTCAATATCCCTTTTTATTCTTTCTATATTTGAAGATAACATTTTACCCCTCCTATGCTCCTCTATCGCCTATTTATTCCTTTAAATTAATTTTATGTCAATTATTAAAAAATCTCCTACCGGCTATTGCCGGTAAGAGATTTTTTAACCAAAAAGAAACTGCAATTATAAGTGAATCATATTTCCGGGACCCAAGGGTAAATTCAACATATACCATATTGCAAAGAGGATAATCCAGAATATCGCAAAATAAATGGAATAAGGCAGTAATATCGAAATAAGCGTTCCCATACCCAGTTTTTCGTCGTATTTTCTTGCGCTGGAAAGGGCCATCGGGAAGTAAGCTAAAAGCGGTGTTATCGGGTTTGTAATGGAGTCACCGATTCTGTAAGCAAGCTGGGTCAATGCGGGCGAATACCCGAGAAGCATAAGCATTGGCACGAAAACCGGACCCAGAACCGCCCATTTGGCTGATGCGCTGGCTATCAAAATATTTATCAAGCAGGAGAATATAATAATACCGATGAGCAGCGGAAGTCCTGTAAATCCTATGTTCTTTAAAAAGTCCGCTCCTTTAATCGCCAAAATGGTACCTATATTGCTCCAGTTGAAGAAGGTAATGAACTGAGCTGCCAAAAACGCTATAACGATATATGAACCCATGGTGCTCATAGCCCTGGACATCTGAGCCGCTAAGTCTTTATCCGATTTAATCGTTCCCGCAGCAACACCGTAACCTATTGCAGGGAACAGGAATAATCCGGTCATTATGGGCACCAAGCTCTTCATAAAGGGAGATACAATAAGGGACCCTGTCTTGGGATCTCTCAGCAAAGCGTTTGCAGGCAATGTCCAGTAAGCGATTATAGCGATGTAAATCAATGCAACTATTCCGGCAACTCTAAGACCCTTCTTTTCGCTTTCGGTCAAGGGATGGAATTCTTCTCTTACACCCGTATACTCGCCCAGGCGGGGCTCAACTATTTTAACTGTAACCCAGGAGGCTACCGCAGTGAGGATAAAGGTGGAAGCTATCAGGAAATAATAGTTCATCGCAGGATTTGCTATATATTTTGGATCGATTATCTGGGCGGCTTTTTCGGTGAATCCTGCGAGCAAAACATCCAGCATGTTGACAAACAGGTTGGCGCTGAAACCTCCCGCTACCGCTGCATAAGCTGCGGCCAAACCGGCAAGGGGATGCCTTCCCATGCTCAAAAATATCATTGCTGCTAAAGGCGGCATGATAATTAATGCCGAGTCGCCGGCCGCATTACCCAGGACGCCGATTAATATTACGGCGGGAACGATAATGGAAGGAGAAGCGCCGCTTAAAAGCCTTCTCAATAATGCGCTTATAAGTCCGCTGTACTCCGCCACCCCTACGCCCATCATAACGACAAGTACCAAGCCAAGGGGCGGGAAGGATGCAAAGTTATTTACCATTTCGGTCAATATTCTTACAACATTTTCCCTCTTTAAAAGGCTTACCGCTTTTACAGTTTCTTTTGTAGCAGGATTTACCGCCTGCCATCCAGCCATCTCGGCTAAGTGAGAAAGCAAAAGCATTAAAATAGCAAGCCCAAAGAAGATGGTGGCAGGGTCCGGTAATTTATTACCGGCCTTTTCAACAAAATTCAGAAAACCGTCCAGCAAGGACCTCCTTTTTTTAGTATTTTCCATATTGCTCATAAAAGACCCCCTTCTTTAATTAATTTAATTTTTAATTTCTTCATTTCTCAAAACGTATTTAACCATCAACTCCATCCCGAGGAGCATGGCATCCTCATCAAAATCAAATTCGGGATGGTGATGGGGATAAACTATTCCCTTTTCTTCATTCCTTGCCCCCAGAAATACGAAGCAGCCGGGAACCTTCTGAAGGAAATAAGCAAAATCCTCTCCGCCCATCACCGGCTCGGCTTCCCATACATTTTCGGCGCCCAGGGTTTCCGCGGCAATCTTTTTAACAAATTCCGCAACCTTTTCATCATTTATGAGCGCCGGATACCCTTCGGTGTACTCAATTCGGTAATCGGCGTTAAAAGCAGAGGTGATCCCTTTTACAATTTCCTCCATCCTCTTCCTTATAACAGCCCTGGTTCTTTCCTTAAACGTGCGAACGGTTCCAATAATTTTTGCTGTGTCCGCAATAACATTAAAGCCGTATCCAGCTTGCATTACTCCCACACTCACCACGGCAGGATCTAAAGGATCTACCGAGCGGCTTACGATTGTCTGGAGCGCCTGAACCACCTGTGCGGCAATTACTACGGCGTCAATTGCCTGATGAGGAGCAGAACCGTGTCCACCTTTCCCGAGGATTTCTATGGCAAAGGAGTCCGGAGCAGCCATCAAAGCGCCCGCCTTTACCCCCACCTTGCCTATGGGGTAATTGGTCCACAGGTGAAGTCCGAAAATATTGTCCACCCTGGGATCTTCCAGTACCCCTTCCTCGATCATGAACTTTGCTCCGCCCGGAAGATGCTCTTCACAGGGCTGAAAGATAAATTTTACTTTGCCCGAAAATTCCTCTTTCAACTTTGACAGCACCATTGCAACACCGAGAAGTATTGCGGTATGCCCGTCATGACCGCAGGCGTGACAGACTCCCTCCACGCGGGATGCATACTCGACTTTTTTCGCATCCTTGACAGGCAGAGCGTCAATATCTGCCCTCAAAGCTACCGTTGGACCGGGCTTTCCGGTATCCAGCAATCCCACCACACCGGTTTTTGCCACATTTTTCTTAACGGTAATGCCCAGTCCTTCTAAAGTTTTTGCGATGACTTCTGCAGTTCTCACTTCCTGATAGCCGAGCTCGGGATTGGCGTGAAAATCCCTGCGAAGTTCGACTACCTTTGGAAATACTTCCTTTAGTAGTTCTTTTAAATCTCTCACATTACCCCTCCCCGTATGTAATTTTTCATTTATCGTTTTAACCAATTAAAAGGATAAATAAGTATTTAGCGAATATTATAAAACATACATAGAAATGTTGTAAAATTTCATTATTGTCGATTATATGAAATTATCTATATAAATCTTTATATTTTACTTTTTTATTTTATTTTTCTTATAATCTATACTATTTTACTATGATTTTGTTGATAAAAATTTTTACAACTCAGTATTATAAACAAATTGTAATCAAAATTTAAAATGCCAAAAATAGACACCGGATGCTTTTCCTGTTATACTTATAACAACCGGTAAAAAAAGGTGGGACTTATGGAAAGAATTGATGAGATAGACTTTTTGCGCGGTTTAGCGGTTATTCTTATGGTAATTTTTCATATAATTTTTGACCTGAATTACTATCTGGGGATTCCTGTTAGCTACAGCAGAGGCTTCTGGTATTACGAGGGTAAGTTATCCGCATTGATGTTTATTTTCCTTGCGGGTATCAGCGTAAACTTCAGTAAAAATTATTTATTGCGGGGTTTAAAAATTTTTTCCCTGGGTATTTTAATTACCCTGGTCACCTATGCGATCGATCCGGATATGTACGTTAAATTCGGCATACTTCATTTTATGGGGGTATCCTACCTGCTTTCATTCTTTTTTAAAAAAAGGAATGTACCCCTGTTGCTGATGTTATCCATAGCTTCAATTATTATCGGAATCGTTTTTGACGGCATAAGGGTGGAAAATAATTTTCTTTTCCCCCTTGGCCTTATTTCCGATGATTTTGCATCTCTGGATTATTATCCCGTTTTCCCCTATTTCGGGGTTTTCCTCCTGGGAACGGCATTCTTTAAGACTTTTTATGCAAAGGGCAAAAGGTTAACAGCAAAACATGAAAAGAAAAATTTTTTCCATCTGCTGGGTAAAAACTCGCTTTTAATTTACCTGCTTCATCAACCCGTAATCCTGGGACTCCTTTTTATATATAAATTCCTTATTCAATTCACTCAAGGAGGTTTCTAGCTTGAACAAATTAAAAAAACTTGCCTTTTTAGTAACGTTCTTATACCTTTTGAACGTGTTACTGCCTTTTTGTATTTTTGCCCAGGGATGGGTAACCCTTTACGAAGAAAAAGAACAAACTCCCGTAGCAAAGGGAGTCATATACGAGAAAAGGACGATATTTACTTCCCAGGGATTTAAAAAAATACATATTCTAACGGTGGATTTAACCTCTCCTTATATTGATATAGTAAGCTTATACAATAAAGAGAATTTATCGGAGAGAAAACCTTTAAGCGACCTTGTAAAATCAAATAATGCCGTAGCTGGGATAAACGGCGACTTTTTTTCCATGACAAATCCCTCCTCCGCCATCGGGGTACAAATAAATGAGGGAAAACTCCTTTCATCCCCTTCCAATCGCACCGATATGTCCGCTTTTGCCATGACCTTTGATAAAATTCCCCTGATAATGAATTTTTCCTTCGAAGGTAAAATAACCCTGAAAGACGGCACGGTTTTTCCCGTAGCTTCGGTAAATAAAATAGGAGACCCTGCGGGAAAGGTAATGCTTTACAATACCTTTTTCGGTAAGGAAACCTATAAGTTACCCCCTGAAAAAGGTGAAGCCCTTTTTCTCATCATAAAGGATGGAATTATCGAAAACTTTTTCTTCGGAAAATCCTCTACTATTGATGAGGGAAGATTGGTTATAGCAGTGGGACAGGACCTGGCAGCTCAGATTTATTCTAAAATTTCTCAGGGTGATTCTATTAATATACAACTGAAATTTATACCGGATATTTCCAACATCAAAACCGCCGTTGGCGGCGGTGCCGTCCTGGTGGATAACGGCAAAATTCCCGAAAACTTTTCCCATAATATAAACGGCGTGCATCCCAGGACCGCCATAGGCTTCACCAAGGATAAAACAAAACTATTGATGGTAGCGGTGGATGGAAGGCAGGAAGAAAGCGACGGGGTAACCCAGGAAGAACTGGCCAATTTAATGTTAAACCTGGGAGCTTATTTTGCACTTAATTTAGACGGCGGCGGCTCCTCCACCATGGTAGGAAGACCTTTGGGAGAGGAAAATATAAAGGTTTTAAACAATCCTTCCGAGAAAAAGGAAAGGCCTATAGTCAACGGAATTGGCATAGTAAACAAAGCTCCCCTTGGAAAAATTGCCGGACTTATTATAAAGAGTCCTTCCCTTACCGTTGCAAAAAACTCAAGACTTGTCCTTGATGTAAAAGCTTACGATGAGTATTTTAATCCGATTGCTGTAGACCAAAACCGGGTGCAGTGGAGCATTTCCAAAGGCGCAGGCAAGTTTGATAAAAACACCTTTTTTGCGCAAAAAGAAGGGGATGCGGTGATAACCGCAAAATACGGTAATGTCACCAAATCGATAAATATAAAAATCATAGAACCGGTAAAAATTATAAAAACAGGTTCAGAGTTTTTCGGAATTGATAAAAACGGCGTGCCATCTTACATACACCCCGAGGATATAAATAAATTCAATATCCCCGTTGAAGAAACCTCTGACTTCAAAGGTTTGGATTTTTCCAGCCCTGAAAGGAAGGACGCTGAAAATAAAAAAATTTCCGATGCGGATTTTGCCATACTCAGCGGTATGGCGGAAAATAAATTATCGGATGCGGAGTATAAAGAGGTATTGACAAAAACCTTGGATATTATCAAAAAACTTAAAGCTGATTATATTATAACCCTTGATGACACGGGCAGTTTAGAGGAGCTAAATCAGATAATCCCCAAAAACTACCTTTCCAACCTGAAAGGGTTTGGTAAGGGCTATCAATCTTTTTCCGATAAAGACAATTTATTCATCTTTTTAAGAGCGGAAAAGGGCGGAATAAATGCCACCGATTACAATCAATGGATTTCCTTTTTAAAAGACCTGAGCAGCGCGGCAAAATACAAAAAAGTTTTTGTATTTTTAAATACCCCCTTAGAAAAATTCAACGACAGGTTAGAAGCCGAACTTTTTAAAAAACTGCTTACTCAATTAGCTCAAAAAAATGTGAAGGTTCACGTTATAAGTAAGGATGAAAAATTCTACGTTTTCAAGGAAAACTCCGTGAAATTCATAGGGATTCCTTCTATTGGGAATCCAGCCCCTGCAGTAGTGCTTTTTGATATCCACAGCAGTTTTCCCAATTATTCAGTAGTTCCTGTTATTAAGGATATAGAAAATAAAACTCTTTACGTAAAAAAAGGAATCTTATCCGAGATAAGATTAGAAGGAATTTCTTACTATCAGAGTAAACTCTCAATTAATTACCCTTATAATTACGACATAGCTTTAAGCTTCAACAAAAAATACACTTTTGACAGGGAGCATTTAAGCATCAATGCTCAGGAAAAAGGAAACCTTACTCTTAAAGTCACTGCTGCATTTCTTCAAAAGACCTTTACAATCCCTGTAGTAGATTTTTCCATAAGTCTGAACGGTAAAGACCTTTTCTCTCCCGATGCAATACCTTACCTTAATAAAAAAGGAAGCGCCATGGTACCTTTAAGGCTGATTTCGGAAAACCTGGGAGCTAAGGTGGAATGGGATTCTAAAAAGAAGGAAGTAAGTATTTTTAAAGGAAATAAAACTATAACCCTTAAAGTTGCAAATAAATACGCGGAGATGGTAGGCAAAAGGGTTTACGTTCCTTTAAGATATGTGGCCGAAAACTTGGGAGCCAAAGTGACATGGGATGATAAAACAAGGACAGCGGTAATAAATTATTAAAAAAGCAGCCTTCGACGGCTGCTTTTTTATTACGATAAAATTAATACTATTATTATTGTTATCATTACCGCAAAAGAGGAAACCATCACCTTTTTCAAAAGCCTCTCAATACTCACATTAAAATACTCCGCTGACATCACACTGCAAAGGTGCACAGGCGTTATCATCCCGCCAATAAAACCGGCAGCAAAAGCACAGGCAGCATGCCATAGATTTTGATTAAGTCCTAAGGGTATCAAAATCGGAAAAGCCAAGGATACGAAACTTACTGTTACCCCGAAAAAGAAATTGGAAATGAGCGGTATAAGTATAAACAGCAATTCCTTCGGGATTTTATAATAAATCACCGTCCGGGAAAATGACTCCACCGCACCGGAAACCGTTAAAAAATCTTTAAAAACCATAACTCCTATTATCAACACTACGTAATTTAAGTTCAAAGATTCTTTTATAACCCTTTTAAATTCTTTAAAATCCAATCGGTTCAAAAAAATCAAATATATTATAGTTGCTACAGCCGAGACATCTAAAGCATATTCGAACCGATTTACCAGCAAAAGATAAAGTCCTATCATCAAAATTACCGGCGAAAGGCTAAAAACAATATCCTTTAAAGCCCTTTTTTTATAACTATTATTTTCTACGTTTATTTTTTTATTTTTTTCTTCCCCTTTTTCTCCAATGATTAGTATTCCGGATACCGCATACACGAATATAAAAATCAACAGGTGAAAAAATAGCCTGCCAACAGTTACATTTAGCAATTTTGCAGCTAAAATTACACCAGGGTAAAGGATAAAACCGTCAAGCCACACGTGCCGGAACCAGTAATTTATATAGGCTTTATTCAGGTTTGATAACCCATCCCCAGTAACCTCCTCCACTATGGGGCAGGAAAACCTTGCGCCACCAGGAGAAGGCAGAAGTCCCAGGGCTGCAGAAAGCATAATCGCTGAAAAAAGTCCGTTTTTTATAAAAACCCTCAGGCTCTGGGCCATCTTTACGATCATGCCGCTGGTCCTCATTATATTTTCAATTATCATAATAGCTATCAGAATGAATATAAGCTCTAAGGTTTTTTCCGATAATACCGCTTTAAAAGCTGTAGAAATCATTAGATTAAAAGGCATCCTTTTGTACAGGGCTACCAGCAATGAGTTTAAAAGCATTATCACGCCTATATTTACATTTTTTCTAAAAAGGTAGATATTACAAAAAACAGCAAAAATTATTACCGATAATAACAGCATAAAAATCTCCTTTTTACATTAGTCTTACTAATTCATAATCCCTGGTTCCCATCCCCAGTTTTTCAGCGTATTCTAACTGGTATTCTCCCCTTGTCTCGGGATGAATTGCTCTGAATTTGTCCTCTCCTGCTTTAAAGCCGCTGTTCTTATCCCCTAAGGCGGAATGCGGATTGCCATTCTGGGAATTGACAAGGTCAAAACACGCTTTGTCCAAGGCAACGGGGTCGAAGGAAGCTAAGATACCAATATCGTGAACTATTGGAGCATCGCTCCAGGGAGTGCAATCGCATAGGGGAGTTACGTTCATCACAAAGTTTATAAAAGCTGTTTTTTCTTTTTTATTTAAGTAAGCCCCGTAGGCGTACTCTACCATTCGCTCCACAAATTCGTTTATGTCAGTCTTCCATACGGGCTTAATCACGTTGAATACGCACATGGAGATGCATTCACCGCAGCCTATGCACTTTTCCGCATCTATGTAGGCTTTACCATCCACAAGGGTAATGGCGTCCCGGGGACAATTCTTAATACAGGCAAGACATGCTCTGCAGTTTTCGGCAACCCTGGGTTTTAATGTGGAGTGCTGACGCTGTTTTCCCGATGCGGGGGCACAACCCATAGCGAGATTCTTTATAGCACCACCAAAGCCGGCCATTTCATGACCTTTAAAATGAGAAAGGACAATCATCGCATTGGAATAGTAAATTGCCGAAGCTATTTTTACTTTGTCAAAGTGCTTCTTGTTAATCTCTACCTCTACCGAGTCCTTGCTAACCAATCCGTCAGCAATAATAACAGGTGCATTAACCACCGCATAGGCAAAACCATTTTCAATTGCCGTAACCACATGGTCAATTGCATTGCTCCTGGAGCCCTTATATAAAGTATTTGTGTCGGTCAAAAAAGGCTTCCCACCGCACTTTTTTACCCTGTCCACTACCTGCCTTACAAAAATTGGATTTATGAAGGCATTGTTCCCTTTTTCTCCAAAATGAAGCTTTAATGCTACCATATCGTTTTCCGAAATGATCCTGCTAAATCCCGCGGAATCAAAAATCCTGCCCACCTTTGCCGACAGGCTTTCGTTTCTCTTCTTAGCCCTTAAATCAAAAAAATACACCTTTGATTTCAAAGTTATTACCTCCCCGGATTATTTTATTACCTTTTGTGCTACTGAAACTACAAACACCGCATCCTTTATTGCCTTTTCAGCATCTTCCAGGGTATACTCTTCTGTAGGTATAAAATCAATATCCCCGTAAAAAGAAAATTCTCGCTCCTTCCTCAACCATTTAGAAATACGCATAACTTCATTTAAATCCGATATTACATCCCGGGGCAATCTTTCCTTATATTCTATCAAAAGCGAACTTACCTCATGCTGCTTTGGAGGATCTATTCCAATCTGCCTGAGCATCCCTTTCACCGCTAATTCCACAATTTCCTGAGCTTCCCTTATCACATCAGAATAAGCTTCCTCTTCAAGCAGTACATTTAAGATCTTCAAACGTTTCTGAGCTTTTAAGAGATAACTTCTGGCCAGTGTTTCGTTGGTCAAATTTCAATCACCTCACCTTCTTTGTAATCTCTGCTCAAAACCCAGTACCAGGCTCCTCCTTTGTATATTTTTTGAGCCCCCAGTTCGTTTAGCTTTTTTTTCAAACTAAGAAGATAATCCCTGAAAAAATTGTTTTTATCGTACAAGATTTTCGCATCATCCACCATATCCAAAAAAAGAGGGCTGCCCATTAAAACTTCGTCTTTTTGTTTTATAACCGGAGATAGATATGTATTGATGCCCTGCTTTTTAAGACTGTTAATTAATGGCTCAATCTTTTTTTCTACTTTTAAAAACTCGTTAATGCGCGCCATCCTACCCCGGGGCAAGTCATCCGCAATAATCAAAAAGTCAATATCCGAATCCGGCCTAAAAGAATCCCTGCCTACAGAACCAAAAATTGCTAAGGTTATCAATCTGTCTTTATAAAAATTTTTAACTTCTTTTACAAGTAAATCAACGATATCTTGAAAATACTTTCTATACATGCCTGCACTCCTACCTTTACTGAAACTCTGACTTGATTTTTTCAATAGCCTCCTTTATCGAAAGAAAAAGGGGCCTTTTTTCAATCCCAAGAAGCACAACATCTTCACAGTCTACAATTGGTATCAATATCTTTTTCGCCCTGCTTTCAACTATAGCAGAAGCTATTTTTTCCGTGATTTCTCCCATCATGGCATTAGGTATTACAATTCCCAGCGAGCCAACAATTACATCCACCTTCTTTACCGTAGTTACTATGGCATTTTCTCCCGTTGCGCCCCTGTTAGCCTTTTCTTTCATCATGCTGGTCGTTGCTGCCGAATTGGTTCCCAAAGCGTATATTTTTACATCCGGGGGAAGGTCCTGCCTCAAAAGGGAAATAATCTGGCTCCCAATTCCTCCCCCCATTCCATCTACCACCGCTATAATCATACCTACTTCCTCTTTTCAAGAATAATTTTATGATCAAGCAGTTTTATTTCTTTGATTACCGCATCCACAAGTTTTTGCTGACCCAAAAGGTCGTACATAAATACTTTCCCTTCCTGGGGTTCAATGTAAATCACATTTTCCATTATCTCTTTTTCCTTACCGTCTTCTATAAGAACCACCCTGGATTCGCACATTTTTTTCACCCCTCTTAGATATATTTTTTTGCTTCAAAGAGCGCTTCACTGGCTTTTAATAACAAATCGGCCGCTTTCTTTATATACTCCCCGCATTCGTCTTTGCCAAGGTTTTTTGCTTTCTCCGCCCACTTTCTAAAATTTTCTTCATGGGATTTATTGTGTTCTATCCAGTGAGCGAGCAAAACCTTTAATGTTTGTATATCTCCCGATGCCTGATTTTCGCTGTTACCGGGATGCCCTTCGTGCATGTGCATAACACTCATCTCCTTTTGACTTTTTCCAATAAACTCACCACACCGGGAAACAAGTTTAAATCGGTGTGGGGTATAAAACACGCCTTTATGAACTCTTCCATGTAGGAAGGAAAGGTACTTAATTCGATGTAAGTCATTGAATCGGATATTTCCTTTGCTTTATCCCTTGCCTCCAAAAATAAAAGGCAAAGGTAAGAGCCGATCAAAGAGGCATTTCCCATATAGTAATATTTACTTTCTTCCACATCGGGTAAAAGACCTATGTTTATTGCATTTCTTATGTGTAGATTACTGCCTACTCCTCCCGCTATAATTATTTTGTCCACATCCTGCAACGTCAACCCCGCACTGTTTAAAAGCACACTTAAACCCGAATAGACTGCGGCTTTTGCTCTTAAAAGATTATCGATATCAATTTCATTTATCGTAATATCCCTTCCATCGTAACTGTCCTTGTCCCGGACAAGGACGTATTCCATTACATCCAGGTCCTCATCGTACCTGATCCTATCCGATGGAACCTCCCGGGAAATCTTCCCTTTAGAATCAATTATACCTGAAAGAAACATTTCTGCAATAAGGTCAATCAGTCCCGAACCGCAAACACCTTTAGGTTTTTTACCCCCCAGGACATTTATTGAAGGCTCAAAGGTTTCCCTGTCAATTTTAATGCTCTCTATTGCCCCGGGTGCAGCCCTCATCCCGCAGCTGATCTCCCCTCCTTCAAAAGCGGGCCCTGCCGAGCAAGCACAGGTAAGCAAATAATCCCTGTTCCCCAGTACAATTTCTCCGTTTGTACCCAGATCCAAAAATAGTATATTTTTATCCTGAGTCCATATACCCGAAGCCAGAATTCCCGAAACAATATCCCCTCCCACATAGCTCGCCACATTGGGCAGGAGTATAACTTTTGCTTCGGGGTTCACGTTTATACCCACATCCTTCGCCTTCAGTTCAGGACATTCTTTAAAAACGGGAATATACGGCTCAATTCTTATATTGGCAGGGTCAATCCCCAGAAAGAGGTGACTCATGGTAGTATTCCCGGCAAACACGCATAAAACTATGTTTTCTTTTTTTATGTTGTTTTTCAGGGTGATTTTATTAATCAATGGATTTATAGTTCCATCTACTATCGATTTCCTGAGCCTGTCCAACCCTCCTTCCTCACCGGAGTATATTATCCTGCTTATTACATCCCCTCCGTACTGGATTTGAAGGTTTGCGCTGGAGGCAAAAGCTATTATTTCGCCCGTATTTAAATCCACCAGGTTTACCGCTACCGTAGTAGTACCGATATCCGCACATATACCGTAAATACCATCGGTATAAAAACCGTCCAATCCCAATACTTCGTATGAAGATTTATCTTTCAAAATAAGGCCTCTTACCCTGAAATCTCCTTCCCTCAATTTTGCCGAAACTTTTTTCATTACATTTAAGGAAAACATCGGGTCATTTATTCCGTACTTTTTCCTGAGTTCTCTTTTTAACCTTTCTAAATCCGCCACATTATCATCTAAGGTAGGTGGCGGTAATTCCAAATATGCAGAAAAAGCTCCGCTATCTCTTTTAAAACCCTGCTCCATTAGCATTTTACATGCCTTTTCAATCCTTTCGCTCTTTTCATCTCCCGGCTTTATATCTTCCACGAAAATACCTTCCACAACGTCCACATGCTGTAACTCCACTACCATATCGCCTTCGACAAAAGTTAGACATGCCAGCCTGATCCCATTTTTTAGCTCTTCCTCTTTTAGTAAAGATGTAAATTCCATTCGATGCTCACCGCTTACTACCCTTACCCTGCATTTTCCGCAGTTACCCTTTCCTCCGCAGGGTGCATCAATAAATATACCTGCCTTTCTCGCTACTTCCAGCAGGTTCGCACCTTTTTTTACAATTATACTTTTTTTTGCAGGATTAAATACTACGGTACATTTTTCCATTTTTTATCACCCATCTTGTGACATATTTCTCATTTTTAATTATAACACAATGTTTGGCATTTTGTTATTTATTTAACAATATTTATCCACCTTTTATTAAATTATTTAATATAAATTTATCATATTCTTACAGCTATTACCATTTCCCCTTATTTTTTTTATGGATTTATGCCAAACATTTTTCATAAATATATATGAGGGGGTAATTGGCAATGGCGATGAATTTTATATTTTTCTTTTTTGTTTTTACGGGAATTGTTTTAAGTGCTATCACTGGAAAAACTGATGCGGTCACGCAGGCGGTATTTGAAAGCAGTAAATCCACTGTTGAACTATGTTTTGGGCTAATCGGCAGTATCTCTTTCTGGATGGGCCTTATGAAAATCGCAGAAGAATCAGGGCTTATAGAAAAGATAGCTTCTTTTTTTAAACCCGTTATGAAAAAACTTTTTCCCGATATACCGTCGAACCATCCCGCTATGGGGGCAATGGCGATGAATTTTGCTGCAAATTTACTGGGCCTCGGGAATGCTGCCACACCCCTGGGTTTAAAAGCCATGAAAGAACTTCAAAATTTAAACCCTAAAAAAGACACCGCATCCAACGCCATGTGCACCTTCTTAGTAATAAATACTTCTTCCATTACCCTTATCCCCACAACCACCTTAGCTTTAATGAAAGCATCGGGTTCTGACAATCCTTCCGCAATCATAGGTACTACCTTAATGGCCACCCTTTGTTCTACAATCGCGGGGATCATCGCTGTAAAAATCCTTGAAAAGTTTTATTAGATACTTTTAACTATGGAGGGATTGTTTTGCTTTACCGTTTAATAAATATTCTCTCTCAATGGGCAATTCCCATTTTTATCCTTTTTATTATGACTTACGGATACATAAAAAAAATAAAAATATACGAGGTCTTTGTAGAAGGTGCAAAAATAGGTTTTTTTACGTCTGTAAGAATTATCCCCTATTTAATGGCAGTAATGGTAAGTGTGGGAATATTTAGAGCTTCCGGTGCCATGGATTTGTTCATTTCTTTACTTGCTCCATTAACCAGGATTACGGGGATTCCCGCGGAAGTATTGCCAATGGCTATAATCAGGCCTCTTTCCGGTGGAGGAGCCCAGGGTATAATGGTGGAAATTTTTAAAACCTACGGGCCGGATTCCTGCTTAGGAAGGATCGCAGCGACAATGAACGGCGCAACCGATACAACCCTTTACATTTTAGCAGTGTACTTTGGATCGGTAGGTATAAAAAATACGAGGCACGCCCTTCCTGCAGGCCTTTTTGCCGACCTTACTGGCTTTATTGCTTCCGTAATTGCAGTAAAACTTCTTTTAATGTGAACCATTTAAAATGTGAAGCTCCTTGCCTTCAGCTAACGGTTGGTGCTATCAACCCCCGTAATGGACTTTCACCCTATAGGTTGTAAACATGCCGCGCGCACATTAAAAAGGCTATTGGTTTGGTACCCAACAGCCTTTTCTTATTATAGACCCTTTATCATTAATATACGGCTATATACCCATCCGTTCTCGGTTCTGTCCCACCGATGAATACACCGTCGTCAGTCCTCCAAATAATCTGCCCCCTTCCAAAATTTATAGATTCCGTTTCATACACTATATCATGACCTTTTCTTGCAAGGGCCTGAGCAATATTTGCAGGAAAACCCGGTTCTACCTGGACCGTCTTACCCTTCACCCACTGCCATCTGGGTGCATCGAGAGCATCCTGAGGATTCAGTTTAAAATCCAGCATGCTTACGAGAATCTGTAAATGTCCCTGCGGCTGCATGAAGCCACCCATCACTCCAAAAGGCCCTACAGCTTTCCCATCCTTTGTTAAAAACCCCGGGATTATAGTGTGGTAAGGCTTTTTACCGGGAGCTATGCAATTTACATGCTCTTTATCTAAACAGAAATTATTCCCCCGGTTATGCAGGGCAATTCCCGTTCCCGGTACCACCAGACCCGAACCAAACCCCATGTAATTGCTCTGAATATATGAAATCATATTTCCCTCTTCGTCGGCCGCTGCTAGGTAAACCGTCCCTCCTTTGTTAGGCTCACCGGCAACGGGTACCATCGCTTCATTTCCGATTAATTTTCTCCTCTTTTCCGCATAATCTAAGCTTAATAGATCCTTCACGGAAACTTTCATGTACTTAGGATCTGCTATGTGTTTTTGTGCATCGGCAAAGGCAAGTTTTACCGCTTCTATGAGCTTGTGATAGGTTTCTACGGTTTCCTTTGAATCAAAGCTCATACCGCTCAATATATTTAAAGCTATTAATACCGTGATTCCGTGACCATTTGGAGGAATTTCCCATACATCATAACCCCTGTAGTTTACACTTACCGGATCTACCCATTCCGGTTCAAAGGATTCCAGGTCTTCCTTCCTTAAAAAACCGCCGAATTTTCTCGAAAAATCGTCAATTTTTTCCGCTAATTCTCCCCAGTAAAAGGATTCCGCATAAGTTTCCGCTATGGATTCCAAGGTGCGGGCGTGATCTTTTGAACTCCATACCTCTCCAGCTTTTACCGGTTTTCCGTCAGGGCAAAAGGTATCAAACCAGGGTTTAAATTCCTCTCCTTTCAGCTGAATAAAAGTATCGTAAGCCTTTTTCCATAATTTTGCTACGTTTACCGATACCGGATGGCCTTCATAGGCATACCGGATTGCCGGTTCCAAAACCTCCTTTAAGCTGAGCTTGCCAAATCTTTTATTAAGTGCTGCCCAGGCCGCGGGAATTCCCGGAACCGTTACCGGAATAAAGCCGTACTTTGGCATTTCCTTTAATCCCATATCCAATAATTTGTCAGCAGTTATTCCTTTTGGCGCAGGTCCGCTGGAATTTAATCCGTACATTTTATCCTTATACCATACGATTGCAAAAGCATCGCCTCCGATGCCGTTTCCGGTAGGTTCTACCACGGTTAAACATGCTGCCGCCGCAATTGCCGCATCTACCGCATTGCCTCCTTTTTTCATTATTTCTATACCCGCTTGAGCGGCTAAGGGGTGAGAAGTTGCTACCATCCCCTTTTTTGACAGAACCACATTCCTTCTTGAAGGGTAATTGTACTGCAAAAGATCAAATTCTAACACCTGACTACCCCCCCTATAAAAATTTTACAAAAATTCCCGCGATAATAATCGAAATAGTGGTTACTGAGGCAAAACCCGCTACCACATAAGCAGGCATTATCTTCTGAAGTACTAATTCCTTCTCTTCCTGGGTTTTTGATACAGCAGTAGCTATCTCGTTGGCAATAAGGTAAGTAGCCGGAAAGCCCAGTAATTGAGCCACCGCTATTCCCACTGCTAAATTTCTTGAGCCCACAATCTTCCATAAAGGTATAAGGTAAATAAATATGAAAATCCCTATTAAAACAACGGCAAAAACCAGTAAGGTCTGAAAGCTGAGTTTTGCTAAGTCCGCTACATTTATTTCCGCAAGTGAGGGAATAATGCTTGCAAAAATGGCCATCTGCAATAGCCCGGCTGAATTGCCCTTCTCAAGGATTTTTGGAGGAACGAGCCCAAAATATCCCACCAATGCACCTAAAATCAGTGCCCAAATAGAATAATTTACAGGAGTAATACTTTCTAAGAGCCTGGACATCCATGCAAAAAATGCCGTTACTCCAAGACATGTAAATGGGGTAAAATATTTTTCAAATCTTTCATAAAAAGTTTTCTCCTTTTCTTTTGAAATTTCCTCCTTTTTTATAAATACTTCCCTTTTAATGCCCATTCTATGTTCATTAAGGATAATATTTGCCTCTTTAAGCCCAAATAAAGATGCGGGTGGTGTTCCCACAAATTTTTGTACCGCATATACGATTGCCCCTAAGGCAGCAGCCTGGGAAAACCCTTTTTCCATAGCCCCTTGAGTCATTATTTGAGTAGCTACAATTCCTCCGTTTATAATCGGTATACTTACAATTGCCGCTTCTCTACCTATTAAAGGCAGAATGATAAATATCGACAAAGCTGCTACTAACATTGCAATAATCGATAATACAACGGTTTTCCATTCCTTAATCAGCTCTTTAAAGTTTATCATTGTCCCCATGTGAAAAATTATAAAAGGTGAAGCCCATTTTGCAATCTGACTTAATCCAGCCTGGTTAATTATATCTTTCGGAATAACGCCTGTCAAAAATCCTGCCAGAAAAAGCATTAAAGCAACAAAAACGGAAGATAGCTTCGCCTTTGTCCAGGCTCCCAATATGTCCCCAATTGCAAAAACAGCAAGACAGATAAATAATAACTTGAAATTCATAACGACCCCCCTATGGTTTTTGGTATACTTTTATAAATAGATATTCAAGAATGAGGATTAATATTCATTAATTGTTTTCGGTTTTGAATAATATTAGTGGTTGAAGAAATTCTTATAATAGTGCAAAAAGCTCCTGCGGTTTTGACCGCAGGAGCTTTACCGGTAAATATGATAATTTTTTAGTAATTATTTTACTCTAATATACTCTCGTAATCATTATAATCCAGTAAATTTTCAATTTCTGCCGGATCTTCAATCTTTATTTTGATCATCCATCCTTTTTCATAAGGCGACTCGTTGATAAGTTCGGGACTGTCCGCTAATTCTTCATTGACCTCTATTACTTCGCCGCTAAGGGGGGCGTAAAGGTCAGAGGCCACCTTACCCGATTCTACGGACCCAAAAATCTCGTTTTGCTTAATGCTGCTTCCCTCCTCGGGAAGGTCCACAAACAGCACCTCTCCCAATTTATCCTGGGCATAATCGGTAATTCCAATTACCGCTATATCTCCCTCTATTTTTGCCCAGGTGTGTTCTTTGTGGTATTTATAATCCTGTGGAAAATACATTTTCTTACCTCCTTACATTATTGGATCCATGGTAAGTGCGGGATGGCCCACTCTGGTTAAAAATTCAGTTACCGAATCGGGATCCGTTCCCACCGTCTCATCGGCAATCATATCGGCGAAATTGTCATAACCCAGTTCTTTTCCTCTTGCGTTTATTTTTTCCCTCAAGGCCTCTTTTAATTCCTTCGGCATCCATACCAATCTCTTAATCCCGCCCTCAGCAAAAATGAATTTTTTGCTGGTAATAAACTGCCTGCCCAATCCCATGAAGCCGGGTGTCTGCATTCCACCGCCGGTAGTGGACGCAAGTTCTCCAAAAGTCATCCCAAGAGGCGTCATCCCGGTGTATTCCCTGTTTACTATAATTACCCCATTAGCTTCGGGCATAATGCCGCATATACATTCAAAGCATCCGCAGGAGGTCATCGGATTTTCCATTAAAGAATATATACAGATTTCTTTTGTTGCTCCGTGGGATAATTCCTCCACCGCTTTATTAACGGAATCCCATATACCTTTTACTTCATCCCTTGCAACGCCTTTTACAATAGGCTGACAGGCTCCCGTGGGGTTAATCTCTTTTGTAGCCTTTGCATCAAGCCAGCTTACCGCCCCGCAGAGTCCAAGTCTTTCAGGTGTTACAACACATACATGGGCGGGGGCAAAGGATTGACAGAGGGTGCAGGAATAAAATTCATCAACGCTTTCATCGGTCAATCCCGCAAGTCTTGCGTCTCTGGCTTCATAACGGGGTTTTGCCACTTCTTTTGCAAGTTCTTCCACCTTTTCCCTGTCGGTGATGATGGTCACCTGAACCTTATCGACTATACTTCCGAATTCGTCAAGCATTTTTGCATATAGTACCTCGCCGAGATGATGGAGCCTTAACCCCGCTTCATAAGAAGATTTACTGATTCTAAGCCACATTATATCCCTTTGACCTATATGCATTACGCCTTCAATGTAATTCAAGAAATAATGAATCCTTCTTTCAAGAACGGGTTCAAAGTCCTCCTGCATGTTTCTACCCGCTACATCCACCAGAACCGCCAAAGGCAGTTTGCCGCCATCAGGCCCTAAGGTGTCAATGTCCGGACCTATAACCTCAATTTTATGGTCTTCAATCTCCGCCATTTCTCTTTTTCTTACAAGCTCCCAGGCAGGTGTCCTTCCTCCTCCGAACTCGGCGTACATGTCTTCCTTTCTTACCCTTTCTCCTTCAAAGGCTGCCGCAAAACCGACGGGGATGGGTATTTCCGTTATTTTTATTTTTATGTTCCTTGCCTCTAAAGAAGTGGCCACCATTTTATCGTAGTCTTTTTGAACTATTAAATAATGGGGCACTTCCTGAACTTCCTGATCGGTAATAACCGGGAACCCTAAGGCTATAGCTCCAGCCCCGGCCGATACCACGATCTCGCTCAAGGGGCCTAAAGCGTTTACAAAAGCGGGAACCCTTTCTTTTGTGTATTTTAACAAATCTCCTACGTTGCCCGGCTGGACGTTTCCGAAAATTAGGGCTGCCCTTATGGCAACGGTTACTACGTGAATTACTGAAGTGACATCATATCCTAAGGGTATAACCCTGAGTTCCAGTCCCATTTTTACCTTGGCCTCTATTGCCTGATCGATAATTTTCCCCACCAGGAATACCAGGAGCCCTTTATTCTGATAGCCTTTAATCACCTTCCCCGCTTCCTCGGCAGAAGGTGCTTCTCCGATGACCACAGCCACTCCGGGGATATCTCCTGTTACAAGAGGAACGCCAAGGGAGCGAATGATAGCATCGGAAATAAATCCCGCACAGGGCTCGGAATAGGGCTTCTCCTGGGTAGCGTATTTGCAAGCCTCTATTATTTCCGCAGAAAGCGCCGTTGCAAGTCCTGCATTTAATGCTTTTTCTAAGCTCTGCTCCTCTACAATTAGACTTTCTACAATTGAAAGAGCGTCCTTTAAATCTTTAAGAGTACCCAGCTTTTTCCCGGTAGCTGCGTAAATGGTCGGAAGGCTGTAAGCTGTTTCCGGGAAAGCTACCTTGCCTTCTTCTCCCTTTTTAGAAATTGCGTCTTCCACCACACCTTTAGCCGCCTCTAAAGCCTGTTTTGAACCGGCAAAAATGATATCAAATAATGTCATAATCTAATCCCTCCAAGGATTTTATATTTGGCCTTCAGGCCATTAATCATTTTTAAAGTTCCAGGTATGAATCGCAGTATAAATTCCAGCCTTTTATTACTTCGGCCGTTTTGATTACATCCATCAGCATTTTGTTGCAGGGATTTATAATAGCAGAAGTTAATCCGCTCTGAATTGCCATTGAACAAAATACCGCCTCGATAAGGCCTCTTAACTCTTTGGGGCATCCGTTGGAAACATTGCTCAGTCCCCCGGTAGTTTTTAAGCCCATTTCGGAAATCTGCCTTACAGCTTCTAATACTTCCTGCTGTTTATCCTGCATCCCCTTTACCACCACAAAAAGCGGGTCAAATAAAATATCTTCCGGGTTGAGCCCGAGCTGCATAGCTCTATCCAGGATTTCAGTGCAGTAGGTAATTCTTTCATCATTGTCCCGGGGGATTCCCTCTTTAGCACAAAGGCCTATTACCATAGCACCGTATTCGGCCGCAACTTCCAGCATACCCATTCTTGACCCTGCATCGGCAGAGTTTATTATAGCCTTGCCCGGTTTGGGATCGTAAACCTTTAATCCCGCTTCTATCGCCCTGGCATTGGCAGTATCAAGGCAAAGAGGGGTATTGGGGAATTCGGCTTGCAGAAGCTTTACCACCCACTGCATTAACTCTTCTCCATCCCTTTCAGCAGGGCCTATATTTACATCAAGGTAATGAGCCCCTGCTAATACCTGTTCCTTCGCTCTTTCCAGGATGGGTTTTGGATCCCTTTCCTGAAGAGCTTTTCTTATGACCGGAGAAATCACGTGGATCCTTTCTCCAATTGTTAGAAACCTTGCCATAATGCGCACCTCCTGAATTTTCAAACTCGATTAAGCCCTTTTGGCCATATAATCTTTCAGGAACTTCGGAAGCAAAGCCGCCTCTTCGGAACCCACAACCACTTTCCAGCCGGGCAGGGCATCCTCAATGTCGGATTTTAGAACCGCCACCTTTCCGGGGATAATAATTTCCCGGGTTTTTACCTTTTCTTCCACTCCAAAATCCTTCACAGCTTTTGCAATTGATTTTCCGCTTAACTTCCCTGCTGCCCAGGCTGTAAGCACGGAGTATCCACCCGCATCGGGAACCAGCACCCAGGAAGGCACCTTTGACCTCTCTACCTCACCGGAAACTATAAAATAGGTCAGGGCAAAATCCACCGTAACGAGAACCGGTGAATTTTCATCGGCCTGTCCTATCCTGTATATACCTTGTTCCACCCTCATAGGCCTCTGCGGATCGGTATAAATATTCTGTCTTAAGGCAAATAACGGCAGCGCTACTGAATAATCAATATCGTCCAGGACTATTATTGACGCGTATTTTTCAACAAACATGGTGGCATAGGAAAGCTGCAGGAATTTATCCTTTGATAACCGGTTTACAAAGACTGCTGCAGGGTATCCAAAGACCCTGTCCTGGGTAATTAGAGCGGTCCTCCTGATGTTTACCACATCTTCAAAGGCTTTTTTGGCGCTTTCCGCCTTTGTCCCCAGTATTAATTCTTTATAACCAAGGGCATGTATTTTCTCTACCAGTTTATACAATTCTTCTAAATTGTTCGCCTCAACACCTAAAAGAATATTATACTGCTTTGCAATATTTACCATCGCCTCGTAGTTTTGCTCGTTTGCACCGTAGAGTATCGGTCCTAAGTCCTTTACCTCTTCCACCGCTGCTTTTGCAATTTCCGCATTTTCGGTAACGATCATGGGCACGGCATCTTTACATTCATCCTTGACTTTTTTCAAAAGTCCTAAGTATTTTTCTTTGTTGTCACTTTCACATTTCACCGCGGCAATTTCCACATACATTCTCTCATTTATGCGAACGTAATTTATTTTGTTCATGCGTCCAATTTTACTATTGATCTCTTCTTCGGACATCGCATCGCTGAACATTACGGCAAATCTATTTCTGTTCACAAAAGTCTTTTCATGCCTGAAAAGGACAGTTTCTCCTCCAAGGGTATAGGTTTTTTCACCGTATCCGAATTTAACCGTTTTCATCAAAGGAGCGGTAGCCTCGGAAAGCTTTTGTTTTACTTCCTCCGACATATAGGGGCACCTTTCGGCTTCTACGCCCCCCTGGGCTAATTTCATAGCAAAAGCGAGGCAGGTAGGAAAACCACACTCTTTGCAGTTTTTCTTTGGAAGCATTTTATATATGTCCATACCTGTTAAAGCCATAATTACCTCTCCCTTCCCAATTAGTTGACCATTTCATTAATGAATCCTCTTACCACATCGAGGGACTTTGGATGCCTCAAGATAACAGCATTTGCACCGGCTGTCAGCACACCTACCGCAGTGGACACTTCCATAGCAATTCCTCTTTCTTCCCTGTCTCCCCATTCCGGAGCATCTTCCTTTGAAGCAACGGATTCCTTCACCTTCCATGTTTCAAAGGATACAGGCATTATGATAGGCATTTGCAGGGTTGTATCGTTTTGCTCTAAAGCAGCAAGTTTTATCCTGTCCAAGGTGGTAATAACGTATTCGAATCCGTATCCTACCGAAGACACTCCCGGATTCATAAGCATCTTTTCAGGTTTTACACCCAGCTGAGTAAGTAAAATATTGAGCTGCTTTGCCAAGTTCAAATCCACAGAGGATTCCGCCACCACCAGGTTTCCGTAAGCCAATCCCACCGCAGCACCGACTTCTTTGTAATTACCTTCAACCGCGGAAAGAAAAGCGTAATTTTTATTGGAAAGGACTTCCGCTACCTTTGTAAAGATTCTCGCATTCTTTTCATTAGAGTCACATCCGGCAATAACAAGAGGAACGTCAACGTTCTTTGCCACCCTTTTTGCAATTTCAGCACACTCTTCGGGACTCCTATTAAGGGTATCGGGATTTGCACCTATAAACCTGAGGGTTATAAAATCGGGGTTGTATTTTTCCGCATAAAACTTTGCCCATTTTGCAGGATCATCGGCTACATCCTTAATAATATTCATCAATCCTTCGGGCCAATCAACAGGAGGTATATCCCAAACCTCCATGCCAACCTTGGGTGTGTTTCCCGTATCTCCGTCAAAAGAGTAAAAGGGAAGCACCGATTCCCCGCCTAATTTTAAGCCTTCACCCAGAACAACTTCCTTTATTTTGCCCTGAAACTTTTGCTGGGGATTTTTATAAGCCATATCCTTCGCCTCCATATCCCTATTTTTTTACAGTAACCCGAGGTAAAAGAATATTATCAAGTATACTCCTGTAAGCCTTTATTGCCTGGCTTTCTTCAGGCAAATTCACCAGGGGTATACCTTTATTGTCGTATTCATAGATGTTCTCATCAAGGGGTACCAGGCCTGCCAGAGGAATATTGTATTTTTCGATGTGATCCATCAATTCCTTTTGTATTCCCTCTTTTGGTACCCTGTTAACAATTAGAAAAAGTTCCTTTACATCCAGTTCAAGTTCTTCAATTAATGTTTTTACCCTGTAAGCGGCATCTATTCCCCTTTTAGAGCATTCACTTACGGCAAACATCAGATCGACTTTTTTTGTGGTTCTCCTGGAAAGGTGTTCAAGTCCTGCTTCGTTGTCAATTACCATAAAAGAGTAAAAATTCGAAAGTTTATCTGTTGCTTCTCTTAAAATGCCGTTTGCAAAACAGTAACATCCCAATCCTTCGGGCCTTCCCATTACCAGCAGGTCATATCCCTTTCCCTCTACAATGGCTTGCTGCAGTCTGAAATTCAGATAATCGGCTTTGGTCATGCCGCCTGGAAGATTGTCCATATTTTTTACTTCTTCGCGAATCTCTCCTAAGGTGAACTCCACTTCCATCCCGAGGACGTTATTTAAATTGGAATTTGGATCAGCATCCACTGCAAGTACGGGACCCAATCCCTTTTTTATAAGATAATCTACTGTAAATCCAGCAAGGGTGGTTTTACCGGTACCTCCCTTACCTGCTAAAGCAATCGTATATGCCATATAATCATCTCCATTTTAAGCATTATGAACAGACTCTCCGTGAACATCGTGAACAGCTTCCATTAAAG
>NZ_JBNARB010000008.1:0-82460 GCF_049723235.1 Thermovenabulum sp.
TATTGGAAGGAAATTTTTTGGTACCAAAAAGTACCAATTTATATCATAACTTCAGTTAAAACTATTATTTTATACTATATCTTATTTTTTACCTTTTTCATTATTTTCTATTCCTAAATGGGAAGCTGAATGATCCCGTCCTAAGTAATAATTCAGCCAGGAGGATGTATGATAAAGATCCCAGTTGGGAGGAGGTATTATATCACCGGCAAGTTTTTCTTCTTTACCGTCATTTTTTAAGCGGGCATAAGCTCTAACATAAGCGCATTTTTTCTTATTTGGATATACCTCGCACCAGCCCATAAAACTGCCACCGCAAGCTCCATTCCTTTGTTTTTTGGGGCATTGAGACATGGGACATACATAGGCCACATCCATTAAAGCGCAGTCTCCGCAATCGTGGCAATCGTATAAACAAACCTTCATTAAATGTTCAAAAGCATGGTAAGGTCGCTCCAGCGATGTTCCGTCAACCCTTTTTGCTATTGCCCGCATTGGCTTCCATAATGGCGCTTTGGGTTCCAGCATTAGTTTATGGGTTAAAGTTGAAAGTTTATATACAAATTCCACCTTTGTATCAAGGGGTCTATTTTCCCTATCCACCGGTTGTGATGTATTTAAACCTGTTTCGGGATCTTTTTCATAATAATAAAAACCACCGGGGATGGGGTAGTCAAATTCATGAATATAGTCCATCCAATTTGCACTTAATTCCTCACCTTTTTCAATGATGTACTCCACATCCTCGTATTTTAAATTATGGCCACCGATATGAACACCATCAAAATTCATACCCTTCATAAAAGCATACATTTTTGCCGCTCTATCAAGGCAAGCTTTATATCCCTTATCCGGAGCTTGCGCTTCTTTTTCCAGCTCTGCTACCAATTTATCTGTAACCACGCATCCCGGAATTTTATTTTTGTTCATCGCCTTTGCAGTACCAATGGGTAAAACGTAAATATTGCCTATTACAGGGATATCCCATCCTTGCTGCCTGATATATTGAATTACTTCATGAAATTTCCTTGCATCATATCCCAGCTGGGTAACAATAAATTGGGCTCCCACTTCTATTTTCTTCTTTAACTTATAATATTGCACCATTTGCTCAGCTTCGGTGGCCTTGAAGGGAGACACTACAGCACCTGCAAAAAAATCACTGGGTTTATGCTTAACAGTCCCCTTAATTCCCGGGTATTCCAGCCCATTGTTCATCTTTGATATGAGTTCCAGGACGTGAACAGGATCTAAATCAAAAACCGGCATGGGACGACCCTTATAGCCTGTAACAGGATAGTCTCCAGTCATTACAAGGAGATTTCTTATTCCCATTCTATCCAAAGCATAAAGCTGGCTCTCAATCTGGTTGCGATTCCTATCCTTGCAGGTAAAATGAACTAAGGGCTCTATACCTTTTTTAATAATTTCTAAAGCAAGATAGTCAGCCAGTATCGCGGGATTTCCTCCCGGATTATCCGTCAGCGTAATAGCGTGAATTTTTCCCCCTTTAGCCGCCTGTTCAGCTGCCATGAGTACTTCTTCCTGGTTTTTTTCAAAAGCGCCCCTGCCAGGCACCAATTCCCAGGTTATAGAGAAAACCTCTTTATTTAATAATGATTCTTTAAAGCGGTTCTCCATCTTTTCTCTTCACCTTCCAAAATAAATTCCCCCTGCTGAATATCGGTATTATTTAAAAAATTCATTTTTTTCAATAATATTTTTTAAATACTTTATATTTTAATTAAACAATAATTTAAATAATTTTTCAATAGCTTAATTAATAACACGGTTCGAAAATTTGTCGTATTATTTAATTAAAGTTCTTTTATTTTTTCACAAATTTTTATTGAAAACTCTTCGGTAGTGGCATTTCCTCCAAGATCGGGAGTTAAGCATAATTTTTCTTTTATTACTATTTCCAGAGCTTTTTCTATTTTTCGTCCCCGTTCTGACTCACCTATGTATTTTAGCATTTGCGCTGCTGAAAGAATCAAAGCGGTAGGGTTTGCTATATTTTTCCCTGCGATATCCGGTGCACTCCCGTGAACTGCTTCAAAAACAGCTAAATTATCACCTATATTAGCACCAGGTACAACTCCCAGGCCACCCACAAGTCCAGCACAAAGGTCAGAAATTATATCCCCGTAAAGGTTCGGGCATAAAATAACATCGTAAATTTCAGGGTTTCTCACCAGCTGCATACACATATTGTCTACTATAATCTCTTCATAAATTATATCAGGGTATTCCTTTGATACATTACGGACACATTCTAAAAATAGTCCATCAGTAAGCTTCATAATATTTGCTTTATGAACGGCTGTCACTTTTTTTCTGCCCTCTCTTTTTGCGTATTCAAAGGCAAATTTTGCTATACGCGTAGAGGCTTTTGCGGTGATAATTTTAATACTTTCCGCCGCAAAGTCTCCTATTCTGTGCTCCACGCCACAATAAAGATCTTCTGTGTTTTCGCGAATAACTACAATATCCACATTTTTATAATGGCTATTTATTCCCTCAAGGGATTTAGCCGGTCGAACGTTCGCAAATAAATCTAATTCCTTTCTTAAAGCCACATTAATGCTTCGAAATCCCTCGGCAATTGGAGTAGTTGTAGGCCCTTTTAAACAAACACCATTTCTCCTTATTGAATTTATAACCTCATCGGGCAACGGGTTTTTATATTTTTCTATAGCACAAGTTCCTGCTTCAAAAATTTCCCACTCCACTTTTAAGCCTGTCGCTTCCACAACTTCAAGGGTAGCTTTAGTTATTTCCGGTCCAATTCCATCACCGGGTATTAGAGTAATCCTGTGCATCATACCTCACCCCTGAAATTTTGTTTTATAAAATTTAAAAGACCTCCAGCAAGCAATATCTTTATTTGTCTTGGTCCCAAATCAAACTTAACTGGAATTTCAATATTTCGGGTAACATTTTTTAGTATTGCCTCACCTTTCATTAAGCTTTCTTTTATATTTTTTAACACCAATTTGTCATTATCAGTTATATTCTCATAATCTTCAACTTTTTTAAATGTCATTGGAATAATTCCATAATTAACTAAATTATCCCGGTGTATCCTTGCAAAGGACTTGGCGATAACAGCTTTTACCCCAAGGTAATAAGGAGCCAGTGCGGCGTGTTCCCTGCTGGATCCCTGTCCGTAATTTTCACCAGCAACAATAATTCCCCCGTTTTTTTCTTTTGCCCTTTTTGAGAAATCTTTATCAATAGCAGAAAAACAATATTCGGCTAACGCAGGTATATTTGATCTCAAAGGTAAAAGCTTTGCTGTGGATGGTAAAATATGATCGGTGGTGATATTATCTCCTACTTTTATTAAAACCGATCCTTCTAAATGTTCACCCCGTTCCCGACCAGCAGAAATCGGAATTATATTTGGCCCATAATAAACTTTTATCGAATCTCTATCAATAGGAGGAGGTATAATCATATTATCTTCTATTACGTATTTTTCCGGTTCACATACTTCGGGCATATCGCCCAATTCTCTCGGATCGGAAAGTTCACCTTTTAGAGCAGTAATTGCTGCAACTGCAGGACTTGCTAATATTACTTGAGCATTTTGGGTCCCACATCTTCCTTTAAAATTTCGGTTAAATGTCCTGACGGAAACCTCTCCTGTGCCTGGAGCCTGCCCCATTCCTATACATGGTCCACAAGTACATTCCAGAATTCTGGCTCCGGCGGAAATTATGTCTGCAAGAATTCCACTTTGAGCCATCATCGTCAAAACCTGCTTTGACCCCGGAGATATTACAAGGCTCACCCCTGGATGAACCGTTTTCCCTTTTAGCATTTTCCCTACCAGCATCATATCTTTGTAGGAAGAATTGGTGCAACTACCAATTGCTACCTGATCCACTTTTATTCCTTTTACTTCATTGATGGGATGAACATTATCCGGGCTATGGGGAAGTGCTACTAAAGGTTCCAGCTCTGAAAGATTTATTTCAATTTTCCCATCGTAATTCGCTCCTACATCAGGCAGTAATTCGATCCAGTCTTTTTCTCTTCCCTGTGCTTTAAGAAACTTACATGTAACTTCATCGCTGGGAAAAATTGAAGTTGTTGCTCCGAGCTCTGCCCCCATATTGGCAATTGTAGCCCTTTCATGAATTGAAAGAGTTTTTACCCCTTCACCGGTGTATTCAAATATTTTGCCAACTCCTCCCTTTACACTTAATCTCCTTAAAAGCTCTAAAATTAAGTCCTTTGCAGTAACCCACGGTTTTAGCTTTCCCTTCAGCTCCACATTAATAATTTGGGGGACCCTTAAATAATAAGGATATCCTGCCATGGCAGCCGCCACATCAAGTCCCCCTGCGCCTATTGCAAGACAGCCTATTCCCCCCGCTGTAGGAGTATGACTGTCAGAACCTAAAAGCGTATCTCCGGGCACTGCAAACCTTTCTAAATTTACCTGATGGCAAATACCATTCCCGGGTTTTGAATAATAAATTCCGTATTTTTGTGCAATGGTAGCTATAAATTTATGGTCATCGGCGTTTTCATAACCTGTTTGGAGGGTATTATGATCTATATAGGCTACAGACCTTTTTGTTTTCACCCTATCTATTCCCATTGCTTCCAATTGTAAATATGCCATTGTACCCGTTGCATCCTGGGTCAGGGTTTGATTTATTTTAATAGCAATTTCTTCACCTGCTCTAATCTCTCCTTCTACTAAGTGATTTAATAAAATTTTTTGAGTGATATTTAATTTCATCTTTAGATCACCTCCCGTCCAACCTTTTTCTGATTCCAATTGTAATATAAATATAAAAATTCCCTTTCCGTTAGACTTCGTTTTATTGATACCGCGGTTTCTCTTACTCTTTTCAATAATTCTTGAGCTTCTTCTCTCGATATCCTTATATCATATTTCCCCAGGGTGCTAATTATTGCCGCAGTCCCCGAATGTTTACCAATGAAAATTTTTCTTTCCAGCCCCACCTCTGAAGGATTAAAAACTTCATAGGTTTCCGGATGTTTTAAGGCCCCATCCACATGTATTCCTGATTCATGAGCAAAAATATTTTCTCCAACAATTGCCTTCCACGGTGGTAAAATTCTTCCGCTGGCCTTAGCCACATATTCGGATATTTCTTTAAACAGTTCAGTTTTTAAATTTATTTCCCATCCGAGTACATATTTTAATGCCATTGCTACTTCCTCCAGTGCGGCATTACCCGCTCTTTCTCCCAAACCATTAACGGTCACTCCCACATGAGTAGCACCCGCTATTATTCCTGCTATGGCATTGGCCGTAGCCATTCCGAAATCGTTATGAGTATGCATTTCTATTTCTAAATCTACGGCTTCTCTTAACTTTTTTATCTTCTCATAGGTCGAAAATGGGTCTAAAATCCCCACCGTGTCGCAAAACCTCAATCTATCTGCTCCCGCCTCTTTTGCTGCTTTACCGAACTCTATCAAAAAATCCTGATCTGCCCGGGAAGCATCTTCGGCATTAACAGATACGTAAACACCGTGCTTTTTTGCAAAAATTGTCGCCTCTACCATTTGTTCTATTACTTTTTCTCTTGTAGTTCGTAGTTTGTGCTGTATATGAAGATCAGAAACTGCAATGGAAATAGCAACCGCATCCACACCACATTTGAGAGATTTTTCAATATCGTCGATAACTGCCCGGTTCCAAGCCATGATGCTGGCTTTCAGTCCAGCCTTTACAATTGCTCTAATACTTTTTTCTTCTTCCTCTCCCATCGCAGGTATCCCAGCTTCTATCTGGTCTATCCCTATCATATCGAGAAGCTTTGCTATAATCACCTTTTCCTCCGGCGCAAAAACCACTCCAGCGGTTTGTTCCCCATCCCTTAAAGTAGTGTCTACCCATAAAACTTTGGGTTTCATACGGCTACCCCCTTTGTTTATTTGTATTCTTGATTTATTGTATGCAATTATACAACGTGAGGATTTAGCTGTCAATATTTCAGGGAAAGTTTTTTTATTTATTTAATACTTTATCAATTTATCTTTTTAATTTTTAAATTTATTATTGACATAAATATCGCACGAATATATAATTTAAAAATAATTGTTTTATTGTATGCTATAATACAATTTACTATGTTTTCTTATTATTTTCTTAATTTACCTAAGGTTACAATAATTGTGTTTTATAATATTGAAAAGCATAGGAGGTTAAAAATGTTTCAATCACCATCTTTAAAGGATATTTCAGGATGTGCAATTGCAAGTATTTTAAATACTAAAGGAAAAGGTATTAAAGGGGATGTCATTACATCCGCAATATCTGTCATGCGAGAACGCTCAAATGGTTTAGGCGGAGGATTTGCTGCTTATGGAATATATCCAGAATTCAAAGATTATTATGCCTTTCATATTATGTTTGTGGATGAAAGTATAAAAGAATCTGTGGAAGCCTACCTTCAGGAAAAAATGGTACTGGTTAAAAGTGAGGCTATCCCTACTCGTAAAAAAATGAGCTTTTTAAATACTCCGCTTTTGTGGCGATATTTCCTTGAAGTGCCAAAAAGCAAATTGACATCTGCAATTACTGAAGAGGATTATGTAGTTTCAATAGTTATGAAGATTAATAAGCGCTTTAAAGGTGCTTTCGTCTTTTCCAGCGGTAAAAATATGGGAGTTTTCAAGGGGCTTGGTTATCCTGAAGATATAAGCAGGTTTTATAGATTGGAAGAATATGAGGGATACCTTTGGACTGCTCATGGTAGATTCCCTACAAATACACCTGGATGGTGGGGAGGGGCTCATCCTTTTGCCCTGTTAGATTGGTCCGTTGTGCATAACGGTGAAATAAGTTCTTATGGAACCAATAAAAGATATGTGGAAACTTTCGGATATGAATGTTCCCTCTTAACCGATACTGAGGTAATTGTCTATTTACTGGACCTTTTAATCAGACGACATGGATTACCTATAGATATCGCGCTAAATGCCTTAGCCCCACCTTTTTGGGCAGAAATCGATTCAATGGATAAAAACATGAAAGAAGCTCTTAGTGCGTTAAGGATGGTATATGCAAGTGCCCTTCTAAACGGCCCTTTCAGCATAATAATAGCTAACAGCCACATGATGATAGGATTGACCGATAGGATTATGCTAAGGCCTTTGGTGGCAGCAAAAAAAGATGATTTTTATTATATGGCTTCTGAAGAAGCGGCAATTAGAGAAATTTGTATCGAACCTGATACAGTATGGAGCCCTAAAGGAGGAGAGCCTATAGTGGTACGCATGGAGGTGAGAACATGAAATTTTCCCATCCTGACTTCTTAGTTAAAATAAATGAAAACTGTATAAAGTGTAAACGTTGTATATCTGAATGCAGCTTTCAAGTTTTTACCTGGGAAAAGGATAAAGTAAAAATTGCCCATGAAAAATGCGTAGCCTGCCATAGATGTACAGTCTACTGTCCAGCAGGAGCAATAGCTGTGGTGAAATTTCCTGCAGAATATAAAGAAAACTATCTCTGGGCTCAAGAGATTATTAAAGATATCTGGAAGCAGGCCGATACCGGCGGGAAAATATTAACCGGTACAGGAAACGATAGGCCTTACCCTGTATTGTGGGATAAAATCCTTCTGGATGCCAGTCAGGTGACCAACCCTTCCATAGATCCTTTAAGAGAACCTATGGAGCTACGCACTTACTTAGGAAAGAAACCAGAAAAGTTAGAATTCTGGTGCAACAAAAATGGGGAAGTGAAGCTTACAACAGTAATGGAACCGCAAATAAAACTTGAAACTCCCATAATTTTTGCAGGTATGTCCTATGGAGCAGTAAGTTTAAATGTTCATCTAATTCTTGCAAAAGCCGCTCAAGAATTAGGCACCCTTATGAATACTGGAGAAGGGGGACTTCCTGCAGAGCTTTTACCCTATAAAGATAATATTGTAGTTCAATGTGCTTCCGGCAGGTTTGGAGTAAGCCTTGAATATCTTAACTCCTGTGCCGCCGTTGAAATTAAGATCGGGCAAGGGGCTAAACCAGGAATCGGTGGACATCTCCCCGGTGAAAAAGTTACAGAAGATATTTCGCGAACCAGAATGATTCCATCGGGCACTGATGCCATATCGCCTGCACCTCATCACGATATTTATTCAATTGAGGACTTGAAACAGCTCATATATGCTATCAAAGAGGCTACTCGTTATAAAAAACCGGTAGGAGTGAAAATAGCCGCGGTTCACAACGTTGCCGCCATTGCAAGCGGCGTAGTTAGAGCAGGAGCTGATATTATTACCATTGATGGCTTTAGAGCTGGAACGGGAGCTGCACCAAAAGTTATAAGGGACCATGTGGGAATCCCTATAGAAATTGCCCTTGCGCAGGTGGATGAACAGCTTAGAAGAGAAGGTATTCGTCATATGGCATCTATTATAGCAAGTGGTGGTATAAGAAATAGCGCTGATATAATAAAAGCTATTGCCCTGGGAGCGGATGCAGTAGCAATCGGTACAGCTGCTTTGATAGCATTGGGTTGCCATTTATGCCAGAAGTGTTATACCGGGCTTTGCCCCTGGGGGATAACTACCCAAAAGCCTGAATTAATAAATCGCCTGGATGTGAATGAAGGAGTTTTAAGAGTAACCAATTTGGTTAAAGCGTGGAATCTGGAAATAAAGGAAATTCTTGGAGCCCTCGGAATAAATTCCATAGAAAGTCTTAGAGGCAATAGAGAAAGGTTGAGAGGCATTGATTTGGATGAGGTTTACTTAGATGTGCTGGGAATAAAACCGGCAGGTCGATAACTCTTGAGGATTATTAAATAAACAGGAGGGATAGAATCATGAAAATTGACGCAAAAGGAATGCATTACAGGGAACTTAACGAACGCATTCATGACGCAGTCTTAAAAGGTATTGAAGAAATTGATATAGTAAATGTTCTCGGACAGCGATATATCGGTACCGGCATAGGGCAGAAGATTACAATAAATATTTACGGAACACCAGGTAGTGACCTGGGAGCTTTTATGGATGGCCCAAGGATAAACGTTTACGGCAGCTGTCAGGACGTAATTGGAAATACCATGAACGATGGTGAAATAGTAATTCATAAAGATGCGGGTAATGTACTCGGGCTTTCCATGAGAGCAGGAAAGATGTTCATTAAAGGGTCGGTGGGTTATAGGACTGGAATTCATATGAAAGCCTATAAGGATAAATGCCCCGTGATAGTAATAGGGGGAAAGGCGGGAGATTTTCTCGGTGAATATATGGCTGGAGGGAGACTCGTGGTTTTAGGTATTTTTGGCAGAAAAAAAGACCCTGTAGCTGGAAGGTTCATCGCTACCGGTATGCACGGAGGTGCCATTTATATAAGAGGTGATATCAACCGCACTCATGTAGCAAATGATGTCTGCATAGAGGAAATATGCGAAGAAGATTTACCTATATTAAGGAAGGATATAGAAGAATTTTGCAAACATTTTGAGATAGGTGATATAGACTCCATTCTCTCTGGTCCTTTTATAAAATTAGTACCAAAAAGTTTAAGACCCTATGGTAAAATGTACGCTTATTAATATTCTTTCGATCATTTACATTAATCTAAAAGCCGTCGCTGAATAAAGTTGGTATAAACTTCTCCCCGCTGGAAGAAAGCATTATCCATGATTTTCAGATGGAAGGGAACGGTAGTAGTTATCCCTTCTATTTTTATTTCATTTAAGGCACCTCGCATGCGAGAAATTGCCTGGTCTCTCGCAGGAGCCCATGCTATTATCTTGGCAATGAGAGAATCATAATAAGGCGGTATTTCATAGCCCGTATAAATAGCGCTATCTACGCGTATGCCAAATCCTCCCGGGGCATGATAATATCGTATCCGTCCGGGAGATGGTTGAAAATTCCGCGAGGGATCTTCCGCATTAATACGACATTCAATAGCATGGCCGTTAATTTTTACATCTTGCTGTTGATAGGATAATTTTTCACCGGCGGCAATAAGTATTTGTTCTTTCACTATATCAATACCTGTCACCGCTTCCGTTACAGGATGTTCCACCTGAATCCGGGTATTCATTTCTATAAAATAATATCTACCCTGTTTATCTACGAGAAATTCGATTGTTCCAGCACTACAATAATTTACTGTTTTTGCAGCTTTTATAGCTATTTTACCCATTTCCTCCCGCATTTCGGGCGTTAAAGCAGTTGAAGGGGATTCTTCGAGAATCTTCTGGTGCCTGCGCTGTAAAGAACAATCTCTTTCATAGAGATGTATTATATTACCATGGGTATCGCCTAAGATTTGAAATTCTATATGTCTTGGTTCTTCAATGTATTTTTCAAGATATACCGTAGCATTTCCAAAGGAAACTTCCGCTTCTTGTTTAGCTGTCATAATTTCTTTTCTAAGCTCATCAGGATTCTGAGCAACTCTCATTCCTCGTCCTCCACCACCGGCTGCTGCCTTAATAATAACAGGATATCCGATCTCTTTTGCGACAGACAAAGCATGATCAATATTTTCAATGACACCCTCCGATCCCGGAACAACGGGAATTCCCGCGCTCATCATTGTTTCCCTGGCAGTTGCTTTATCTCCCATCATTTCAATGGAGCGGGGAGAAGGTCCTATGAATTTTATTCCACATGTGGCACACATTTCAGCAAAATAAGCATTTTCGGCCAAAAAACCATAGCCGGGATGTATCGCATCTGCTTTTTTAACCTTCGCCGCAGCTATAATGTTTGTAATATTAAGATAGCTCCTTACAGGAGAAGCAGGACCTATGCATATTGCTTCATCGGCAAGCTTTACATGCAGTGAATTTTTATCGGCTTCCGAAAAAACCGCAACTGTCTTTATTCCCAGTTCTCTACAAGCACGTATTATTCTGACCGCTATTTCTCCTCTATTTGCTATCAGTATCTTCTCAAACATATTCTAAATCTCCCTCTCCAATATAAAAAGAGTCTGTCCGTATTCTACCGGCTGCCCATTTTCCGCGAGAATTTCTACTACACGCCCACCTTCTTCTGACGTTATCTCATTCATTAATTTCATAGCCTCAATAATACAGAGGGTTTGCCCGGGTTTTACGCGCGTACCAATTTCTACAAAGAAAGGTGCATCGGGAGCAGGTGCCCGATAAAAGGTTCCTACCATTGGCGATTTTATTTCAATAAAGTTATTTTTTTTATTATCCGCCTCTTCACAGGGTTTTGACATTTCCTGCTTTTGCTTAAAAACTCTATCATCTTTTTCTTTTACGATATCACTTTCTCTTTTTATATTAATTTTTACCCCTCCGCTCTCGAGATTTAATTCCGTTACTTTCGTTTCCTCCAAAGCTTTTATAAGTTCAGTAATATTTTTGATATCCATATTTTCTTCTACCTCCCTTACAGATTCTTCGTATTTTTTATCCTCCCTTTTTCCTGGTTGAAGTTTCCCTTCTTTTCTTTTTTCCAAAAACTTCCTGGTCACTTGAGGAAAAAGAGCATAAGAAATTATATCCTCGTCGTTTTCAGCAAGTTCTCCTATTTCCAAACGAGCCTGTTCTAAAAGGGGTTCTAAATAATCAGCCGGTCTTCCCGAAATAGGTTCTACCTCATTCAATATCCTTCTTTTTATTTCTTCGTCCATTGGTGCCGGTGGTTTCCCGTAAAATCCTTTTACATAATTTTTTACTTCTTCCGGGACAATCTTATATCTTTCTCCTAAAAGAACATTTAAGACCGCCTGAATTCCAACTATCTGGCTTGTAGGAGTTACCAGGGGAGGATATCCCAATTCCGCCCTCACCCTCGGTATTTCCTTTAGTACCTCAGCTAATCGGTTTTCCGCTTTTTGTTCTTTTAGCTGTTGGATCAAATTGCTTATCATCCCTCCAGGAACCTGATGTTCAAATACCCCCATATCCGTTAATCGAGTTACCCCTCGCTCATATCCCAGCTCCCGGCGCAAATCATCAAAATATTTTGCTATATCAAATAAAAGATGAAGGTCAAGCCCGGTATCCCAGGGCGTACCCATTAAAGACCTTACTACAGTCTCTACAGGCGGAAGGGAAGCACCAAAAGCAAGCGGAGTAGTAGCCGTATCTACTACATCTACTCCTGCACGGACGGCTTCTATATACGCTCCCAGAACCAACCCGCCTATATAATGGCTGTGAAGTTGAACTGGCACTCTCAGATTTTCTTTGAAAAGTTTTACAATTTCATAAGCAGAAAAAGGAGTAAGTAATCCCGCCATATCCTTTATACATATTGAGTCCGCACCCATATTTTCGATATCCTTCGCTACTTTTAAAAAATGATCTATGGTGTGCACGGGGCTGACGGTATATACTACGGTCCCTTGAACATGGGCACCTTCCTTTTTTGCCACACTGATCGGCACTTCCATATTTCTTAAATCATTTAGAGCATCAAATATGCGGATGATATCTATGCCGTTTTCTACCGCCTTTCCAATAAAGGCCTTTACAACATCATCGGGATAGTGTCTATAGCCTACCAGGGATTGACCTCTCAAAAGCATTTGTAACGGGGTATGTTTCACATACCTTTTTATAGTTTTCAGTCGAATCCACGGATCCTCGTCTAAATATCGAAGACACACATCAAAGGTGGCACCGCCCCACACTTCCAAGGAATGATACCCTGCGCTATCTATTTTTTCCAGCACCGGTATCATATCTTGAAGTGACATGCGTGTTGCCCATAAACTCTGATGACCGTCTCTAAGAGTTACATCAGTTATTTTCACCGTGCCCAATTTGTTTCCCCCCTTATAAAGATAGATCTGAGTAAATGTTCTAAATTAATTATCGAAAATTGTTTTAAAGTAAATTTTTGTTTTTTATTTTTATATATTTGTTATTGACATAATTTTTTGAAATATAAATTTAAAAAATAAAATAATACCCCAATACAATATAATTTCAAGACAATAAAATATTTTTAGTTTTTTATTTTGTAACTTATTAACTTATTAAAAAAAATATTTCTAATAATTATACATACATCACAATTAGGTGTCAATATTATTTTTCGTTGGTATCCGTACAATTTTTTAGTAATATTTTTCTTCATTCGCCGATTTTGAATATTTAATATATAAAAATACCCTGTTAATATTACACCTTCGACAATGCTCTTTCTAAATCGTCGATCAAATCTTCAACATTCTCAAGACCTACAGATAACCTCACCAACCCCGGTTTTATACCAAAATCTTTAAATCTTTCTGCCGGGATTTCCTTGGAATAGCTAATTACCGGCGGGAAGGCAAGGCTTTCATATCCTCCCCAGCTTACCCCTAATTTTATTATTTTCAAATTGTTTATAAATCTTTTTACACCTTCTATGTCACAGTCTATCTCAAAACTCAGTAGCCCTGAAAATCCCTTCATTTGTTTTCTTGCAAGTTCATATTGGGGATGGGAAGGATGGCCTGGGTAATATATTTTGCTAATTTTAGGGTGTTTTGCCAAAAATTCAGAAATTGCAAGAGCGTTTCTCATGTGCTTTTCCATTCTTATTTCAAGGGTTCTAAGACCTCTAATCAATAACCAGGCTTCGAAGGGGGCCAAAATACCCCCCAATAAAGGGTACTCATTTTCTTCAATTCTACTAATTATATCTTTATTCCCTATGATACATCCAGCGACTACATCACTGTGTCCTCCAATGTACTTAGATGCAGAATGAACTACTATATCAATTCCCATTTCCAGTGGATTTTGAAAAACAGGACTTGCCCAGGAATTGTCAATTATTGTTTTTATTCCTCGTTCCTTTGCAAAGGATGCAATTTTTTTTATATCCTGGAGCATAAATATCAGGCTGTTGGGACTTTCCAAATATATTAAAGAAGTATTTTCTCTGATCGCCTGTTTAATTTCCTCAAAATTTTCACCGTTTACAAAGGTTGTCTCAATGTTAAATTTAGTAAGATATTTTGATAAAAAATTGTATGTAGGACCGTAAATATTTTTTACACAGATTACATGGTCTCCTGCCTTTATAACACTTAAAATAGCCGATGAAATTGCCGCCATTCCCGAAGCAAAACATTTTGCCCTTTCACCCTTTTCCAGGGCTGCCAATTTTTTTTCTAAAATTTCTACGGTAGGATTCATGCCCCGCGTATAGATATACCTTTTATTTTTACGAGAGAAAGCATCATCTATTTCTTCATAACTTTCAAATACAAAGGTAGAGGTTTCAAAAATCGGTACAGCAGCAGCCCCTAAATACTTTTCATTTTCTTCAGCATAGTGAGAAAGTAATGTCTGCAAACCATAATTTGTGTAATCCATTATTATCTCCCTTTCATCTTTTTGTTTTTGTTGATATTAATTATCTTATCATCGATAAAATCTCCTATCAACAAACATATCGTCAACTTTTTAATATAATGTATTTATTTTGAGATTTTGTCTCATAATTAATACACTTTTAAAATTATCAATCCCGGGTAAAACGGGATTTTTTAATTGGCACAATTTTTGCAAATACAATAAATTAATTAAAATTTAATTTTATTTCGGAGGAGGGTTTCTATGTGTGCTATAGCAAAAGAAAAAATAGAAAGGGAAATGGATAAAAGAAGGTCTTCGGTAAGACCCATAAATGAAAGAATCGCAAGGTTAAGGCAGGAAAGTGTAGATTCCGAAGTAAAAATCTCTTCGGAAAGAGCGAGAATAATTACGGAATTTTACAAAAGTGAAATGGCAAAAGGTAAATCTTTTCCGGTACTCAGGGCTATGGCTTTTAAGTACCTAATGGAAAGAGTAAGCCTTCCTTTAGAAGAGGGTCAATTAATAGTCGGACTAAGAGGAACGGGACCAAAAGAAGTCCCGACAAATCCTGAAATTTGCGTGCACAGTATGGAAGATTTGGAAATTTTAGATACCAGAGAAAATATGCCCTATCGTGTGGATCAGGAAACCAAGGAATTATATAAAAATGAAATTATCCCGTTCTGGAAGGGAAAAACGATGAGGGAAATAATCTTTGAGAACCTTCCCGAAGAGTGGATTGAAGCTTATAATGCGGGATTATGGACGGAATTCATGGAACAAAGAGCCCCCGGGCATACTGCCGGTGGTGACAGAATATTTAAAAAAGGTCTCTTAGATATAAAGGAAGAAATCAGAAAAAAAATGCAGGAATTAGATTCCAGCGATCCGGAGTATTACGATAAATTGGAGGAGCTAAAGGCAATGGATATTGCCGCAGATGCTCTTATAATATATGCAAAGCGTTACGCGGAAAAACTTCAAAAAATGGCGGAAGAAGAAAAGGATGTAAAAAGAAAAGAAGAATTAAGAAAAATGGCAGAAATTTGCAATTGGGTACCCGCCCATGCTCCAAGAACTTTCTGGGAAGCCCTTCAGCATTACTGGTTTATACACGTAGGAGTTGTATATGAAACAAACCCCTGGGATTCTTTCAACCCTGGTCGTATTGACCAGCATTTATTTCCTTTTTATGAAAGGGACATAAAAGAAGGAAGGCTTACGAGAGAACAAGCTAAGGAACTTTTGGAAGCTTTCTGGATTAAAATTAATAATCAACCTGCTGTTCCAAAAGTAGGCGTAACAGCTGAAGAAAGTTTTACTTACAATGATTTTACCAAGATTAACGTAGGTGGCTTAAAAGAAGACGGTGCTGATGGAGTAAACGAAATATCCTATATGGTTCTTGAAGTTCTGGATGAAATAAGGACATTGCAACCAAATACTGCGGTTTTAATTAGCAATAAAAATCCTGATCGCTTTTTGACTTCCGCACTGAAAGTAATCGCCCCAGGATTTGGCGAACCTCCCTTTTTCAATTTTGACGGTGTCATTGTAAAAATGCTTAGACAGGGAAAGAGCCTTCTTGATGCCCGTACCTGTGGAGTAAGCGGATGCGTAGAATCGGGGGCATTCGGAAAAGAAGCTTACATCTTAACCGGATATTTTAATTTCCCTAAAATACTCGAAATTACCTTAAACAACGGAATTGACCCCAGAACGGGTAAAAAACTGGGTATTGAAACGGGAGACCCAAGGAATTTTAATACCTATGAAGAACTTTATGAAGCCTTTCTGAAACAAGTAAAGCACTTTATGGACATAAAAATGAAAGGAAACGATATAATTGAAGCCCTTTACTCAAAATATCTTCCGGTACCCTTTATGTCCTTATGGATCGATGACTGCGTTAAAAAAGCAAAGGATTATAACGGAGGTGGAGCAAGATATAATACCCAGTATATCCAGGTAGTAGGTTTGGGAACGGTTTCTTCAGCCTTTTCAGCAATAAAATTCCATGTATTTGACAAAAAGGATATTTCAATGGATGAGCTCTTAGAAGCATTAGAAAACAACTTTGAAGGAAAATACGAGATAATAAGGCAAATACTTTTAAATAAAACACCTTTTTACGGAAATGATGAAGATTACGCTGATGTAATCGCAAAGGATTTCGTTGACAGAATTGTAGAAATGATAGAAAGCTACCCGCCTACACCTGTTAGAAAGGCATCAAGAAGGGCATACTTTTTGCCCACCACAGTACACGTATACTTTGGCGCAGTAACGGGAGCTACACCGGATGGCAGGAGAGCCGGATTCCCGGTTTCTGAAGGAATTTCCCCAATACAGGGAAGTGATAAAAAAGGTATAGCTGCTGTTTTCAGATCGGTATCAAAGTGCGATTGGGATAAAACCGGCGGTGCACTACTTAATCAAAAGCTAACTCCGGACCTTTTAGAAAACGAAGAAAATATTAAAAAGCTCGCCCAGCTAATTCGAACCTTCTTTAGAATGGGAGGTCATCACGTACAGTTTAATGTAGTTAGTGCCGAACTTCTCCGGGAAGCACAAAAACACCCCCAGGATTTTCAGGATTTGATGGTAAGAGTTGCCGGTTACAGCGATTATTTTGTAAACCTTCCTAAGGGATTGCAGGAAGAAATAATTGCAAGAACCGAGCATAAGGAGCTGTAATTAATTAGATTACTGGAGGTAAATTTATGAAAGAAGGTATAATATTTGACATAAAAAGGTATGCCATACACGACGGTCCAGGTATTAGAACTACGGTTTTTTTTAAAAAATGTCCTTTAAATTGCTGGTGGTGCCATAATCCGGAAGGAATCTCTCCTTCAAAAGAATTAATGTATTTTGAGTATAAATGCATTTTCTGTAAGACCTGCCAATTAGTTTGCCCGTTAAATGCAATTTCTCTTGATGAAAGGATTCATAAAATTAACCGCGAATCCTGCAATGGATGTGGAATTTGCTCCGAGTCCTGTCCTACGGGTGCCTTAAGGCTTGTAGGAAGAACCGTTACCTGCAGTGAATTAATTGAAGAAATCGAAAAAGACACCCTTTTGTATGATTCATCAGGAGGCGGGGTTACTTTTTCAGGAGGAGAACCTCTTTCTCAGTCAGCTTTCTTAATTGAAGTCCTGAAGGAGTGCAAAAAAAGGTACATCCATACCGCTCTTGACACTTCAGGATATGCTCCCGGCAATATTTTTGAATCAATTATCGATTATGTGGATTTATTCCTTTTCGATATCAAACTATTCGATGAAAAGGACCACATAAAATATACCGGAGTTTCAAATAAATTAATAAAAGAGAACTTGTCGCTACTTTTGGAAAAAGGCAGGGGAAAAGATATTATTTTACGCTTTCCCGTAATTACAGGTATAACCGATACTGAAGAAAATATTGAAAGTTTAGCTTCTTTCATAGCTTCATTAAAAGGAATAAAAGAAATAGATCTATTGCCCTTTCACGACATCTGTGAGAAATATCAAAGATTAGGGAAAGAATACAAAATGCCCACCAACCAGGCTCCTTTGGAAGCAAAAATAAAATATATTAAAAATAGATTCGAAAAAATAGGGCTATTCGTCAAAATCGGAGGATAAAAACAAAAAATTCCTTAAAGGTTTTAACCTTTAAGGAATTTTTTTATAATTTTATCTTCTTCCATTTACCCTTTTTAAATAAGGCATACATAAGCAGAGCTTCAAAAAAATACTGAATCACCGTTGATATCCATACATACTCCAGGCCTTTTCTAAATACAAATATAACCAAAAAAATCAACGGGAGCCTGATCAACCATGTGCTTATTAAAACTACTCTAAAAGGCCCCTGAGTATTACCAGCCCCTTTTAATGCCCCCGATAGGGTCATAGAAATCGCAATGGTGGTTTGTTCAAAAGCTGCAATTTTTATACATACTGAGGAGAGTCTCTCCACCTGGGGAATATCGGTAAAAAAATTGATAATTTTGTCGGGAATCAGGAAAAAAGCTATACCCACCATACTCATCAAAATCGCTGCCAGTTTTGTCGCTTCAATGCTCCCTGCTTCCGCCCTTTTTTCATCCTTTGCCCCTAAGCTCTGCCCCACTACGGTAGAAGCAGCCACTGAAAAGGCGTAACCGGGCATAAAGGAAATGGATTCGGCACTAACGGAGACCTGGTGTGCCGCATAAGATAACGTTCCTAAACGGTTCAGCCATTGAGTAGAAATAAGTCTACTTACATTAAAGGAAATTTCTTCTAAAGATGCGGGAATACTTAAAATAACCAGCTTTTTTATCGTTTTAATGTCCAATTTCTTAATATATTTTAATTTCATTTTCAGGTTTCCCTTTCCGTAAAATAAATAAAAAACGGTTATTAAAAAACATAAAACCTGAGCAACGGCAGTAGCAACAGCAGCTCCTTTAACCTCCCATCTCGGGAAACCGAAATTACCAAAGATTAAAAGATAATCCCCCGCTATATTAACAATATTGGCAATCGCTACCGAGTACATCGGGATAATGGTATTCCCAGCTCCTCGTAAGGCTGAATTTAACACCATAGCAGCTATATAAAAAGCTGCCCCGGCTGAAGCTATTTTAAGGTATACTGTACCCAATTCTACTACCTTAATATCCCTGGTAAAAAGTAATATCAAATTTTGAGCAAAGGCAAAATTAATTAAAAACACTGCAAACCCCAACAGGGCGGAAATTATAAAGGACTGTCCGGTTATAAAATTTGCTTTTTCTATCTCTTTGCTCCCAATAAATCGGGATACCATTGCTGTGGTACCAACGCCAAGAGCACCGAAAATAAAGGCACTGCTGTAAGCCAAATGACTCCCAAGCCCTACAGCGCTTAAGGCTTCTGCGCTCAAATGACCTACCATAGCAGTATCCACTACCCATATTACGGTTCCGGAAAGCATCTCTAAAATGGTAGGCCAGGCAAGTCTTAATATTTCTTTTCGAAGCAACTTAATTTCGTTTCCTTTTGCCGTTGTTTGCATAAAAATTCCTCCAAAAAATTTTACGTCATTTTCTACAATGACAGGTATATTTATTATACAACAAAAAAGCAGGGTCAAAAACCCTGCTTATTGATTTTGAGTTGTCGTTTGCTCCTGGGATTGTTCGGAGATAGACTCGGACGAACCGCTGTTGTTCCCTTGATTTTGATCGGTAGTTCCGGTTTGCATAGTTTGATTTTGTTGATCATTGGTTTGTTCACCCTGACCGGTTGTACCCTGGTTGCTTGAAGTATCGGAAGTATTGCTTGTGCTATTTGTATTTTCGTTATTGCTTTGATTACCGGCCTGTTGTTCGTTAGAACCTTCTACTTGAACATCTCCATTCTTATCCTGGTAAACTTTTAATCCAAAAATATCCCTCAATACTCTTATAGGAACATACGTCCTGTTGTTTATAGAAAGCGCTGGTACGTCAATCGTTATCTTATTTTCCTTGCCGGGCTCTGTTACAATGATTTCCATGGAACCCAATACTATTGCTACCGTTTTATCTCCTTTAATAATGTAAACCACCTTATTTTGTTCATCCCATTTGACTTCCGCATTTAAAACGTTCTTAATTACGTTTATTGGTATAAGTATCCTCCCATCCTTTATTACCGGTGGGGCATCAAATTTCCCTTCTTTGCCGTTAAGTTTTACTTTTTTCTTGAATTCCTGTACCTTTTTAGGGTTCATTACGATATTAGCCTTTGCTTTCTCCCTTTTCTCTAACTGCTCTTTAATAAGATTTTTTAACCTTTCCTGAACCTTGGGATCCTTTAAAAATTCCTTTACTTTTTCTTCAATAACCTTGTCAATCTTTTCCATAATGTTTTTTTCTTTTACGCTTTGCATTACTTTTTCTTTAGCCTGTAACCCCTTGCCGGGCACTGTCCCGTTTGGTTTTGCAAAAGCAACCGTTGATAAAACCATTACCAGTATTAGAGTTAAAGAGATAATTTTGAAGAACCCTTTCATAATCCCATCTCCTCCTTTTGTAGTTTTTTTGTGCCCCTCTTTCTAATAATACTTATTCGAAGTATAATGAAATAAAGTTGGGGTTATTTTATAAAAAATTTTTTTACCGAAACACTGCTTTAAAAGTATTAAAAAAACTTATAAAATATAACCAGAATAAAGTGTCGGGAGGAATATAAATGTTTTTTTTCGGGATTTTTGGAATCCAGGACAGAGAAAAAACTATTAAAGAATTTGAAAGCACCATTTGCCCGCGCTGCGGAAGGCTAACCAGGGCAGAGCTCATAGAGGTTTATACCTATTTTCACTTCTTTTTTATTCCTTTATTTCAATGGAATCACAGGTATTACGTAACTCTAAGATGCTGCAGGGCTTTTTACGAAGTTCCTAAGGATTATATTAACGAGCTCAAACAAACTTCAATAATAGATTTCTCCAGATTAAAAGATTTATCCTATTTTAACCCAAATACCTGCCCTCGTTGCGGTAATATCGTTAACCCCAATTTCAATTACTGTCCCTTCTGCGGTGAAAGGCTAAACTAAGTCTTTCATTGTGTAATATCCGGGAGTTTTACCTACGACAAACCTGACAGCTTTTAGTGCTCCCCTGGCCAAAACCTTCCTTGATGTTACGGTATGTGCAAGTTCTATGGTTTCATCTTCCCCGGCAATTAAAATCCTATGTTCACCCACTAAATTACCCGCCCGGATGGAGTGTATCCCTATTTCATTCTTATCCCTCTTTTTCCTTTTTTCTGCCCTGGAAAACACATACTCGCAGTCCTTTTTTAATTCTTTTATGGCCTCGGCGATCATTAGCGCCGTTCCGCTGGGTGCATCAATTTTTTGATTGTGGTGTCTCTCTATTATCTCTATATCGTAATCGTCGAGAACCTCTACTGCCTTTTTGACAAGATTTACCAACAAGAACACCCCGAGGGACATGTTGGAGGAAACGAATACGGGCACGAATTTAGAGGTTTCTTTTAACATTTTATAATGTTTTTCTTCCAGTCCAGTAGTTCCTATTACTAAAGAAATCCCATTTTCTTTTGCGAACCTGCAAAGATTCTCTATGGATGTAGGATGTGAAAAATCAAGTATAACATTTGCTTTTTCCGTAATTTTAAAAACATCATCGAATATTGGAAATTCGCCGCCTTCCGTGTTTTTGTCTACCCCCGCTACTATTTTGAAATCATTGCTCTCCTTTATGATTTCACGAAGGGTTCTTCCCATCTTCCCGTTTGCCCCGCTCAAAATAATATTAATCACTTACATTCCCCCTTTTTTAATATTAGGATTTATATAAATAATTATATTTTTTAGTATTACATATTATAAACAAAATCCCTGCAGCCGTCTACCGCAGGGACGTTATCTTTCATGATTTTTTCATTTCAAATCCTTATTTAATCATGTAATAAAAAGTTTCCAATTCCTCATTATCAGCTCGAGGGAGTTTCACCTGCAACTCATGAATTACCTCATCATCCACCTTAATAAATTTATCTCCCAGCATCCTTGAACAAATATTAATGCTTGCAAGGGAATTTTTATGGTGTTTTATAAAGTCTATTATCTCCTCAATGGTTTTTTCTCTATCGTGCATAAATGTAAACACCTCCACTATTATTTTTAATAATATTTATTTTTTTATGCCCTATCTTAACGAAACATCTCCGCTCAATATTCTCTCCACACTTCCATCGTTTTTTCTAATTAACAATGCTCCGAACCCATCTATATCAAAAGCTATCCCTTCAATCTCTTTTGTTTTTCCTATTATTTTTACATTCCGGCCAATAGTACAATTTAAAGCCTTCCATTCCTTCAACACCTCATGAAAATTACCTTTTTCCAGCTTTGAATAAAAATATTCAAATTCCTTTAAAAAATCGATTAATATTTTTTTCCTGTCAACGGGTTCTCCTTTTATTAAATACAAAGATGTGGCAATGTTTTCCAATTCACCGGTAAATTTTTTGGTGTTTACATTTATGCCTACGCCGACGATAACATGATTTATCCTATCTATTTCCGCGCTGATTTCGGTTAAAATTCCTGCTAATTTTTTCTCCTCATATAAAATATCATTTGGCCATTTTATTGCACAGTTTATTCCCTGTTTCCTGATGGCTTTTGCACAGGCCACTGCGGTCACCAGGGTGATTTTGGGAGCCTCTTCGGGGGATAAATTAGGCCTTAAAATTATAGATAACCAAATACCTTCATTTTTTGGAGATTCCCATTTTCGGCCCATTCTTCCCTTACCCATAGTTTGTTTTTCAGATAAAATCAAAGTGCCATGGGGTTCCCCGTTTACTGCTAAAATCTTTGCTTTTTCATTTGTAGACCCTATGGACTCATAATAGTAAATTTTATTTCCTAAAAATTTTAGTTCTTCATCCTTCCATATTTCTTCAGGATACAATATATCGGGGGAACTTTTTAAACAATACCCCAGCCTTGGAACCGAATCAATTTCGTATCCAAGCTTTTTGAATCCATTTATGTGTTTCCATATAGCCGTCCTGGTCACATTCAATTTTTCGCTCAGTTCTTCTCCGGATACGTATTTCCCCTTGTTGTTCAAAAGATATAAAAGTATCTCATTTTTATTTTTTTTATCCTGAGCCTTAATTAAAATCTCTTCTTCCATTTTTCATCACCTTACTTTTAAAATAAAAAACTACTACCAATATTCTATATTTAAGGCTTTCAAAATTAAAGACAAAAATTAAAACGGCTGCAAAAATTATATCGGCAGCCGTTTTTCCTTCCCTTTAACCTATAACAAGATCACCTTTTACGGGAACACCCCGAAGAGTATCCTTTACAGGGCATCTCTCCTCAATGAGATGATAAAGTTTTTTTATATTTTCTTCCGGTGAATCGGATATGATATGCATTTTATACCTTATTTCAGAAAAACCCTTCCTCACATTGGGATTTTTCCCTAAAAATCCATCGGGATCAAGATCGCCTTCCAATTCTACCGAAAATCCCTTTAATTCTACTCCGCATTTTGGTGCAAAAGCACTGGCTACAATTCCCATACATCCTCCAAGAGAGCAAAGAAGTAATTCCACAGGGTTCATTGCGGTGTTGGTTCCTCCCAGCTCTTTTGGCTCGTCTACCGTCACTTTAAAACCCCTGGCTTCACCCTCTACTACCATACCGTTTTTCCAGTTTGCTTTTGCAGAAAAAGTTACGTTTGGCATTTATTTACCCTCCTTATTTTTTCTAATATCCCATAATTTTTGTTATATTAAAAAATAAATTACACATCCCCTTATCTCATTTCTTTCTATATTTTTTATTAAATTTACTTTTATTATTCGCAAAAAGTAAAAACCGCATCAAAATGCGGCTAAAAAAATTAATCTTCATTAAAATAATTTATAAATTCTTCATTAATATCCATAACGGTAACATCAATATCTTCAACGTTCCTTAAAACTTCTTTGAAAACCTCTGCCGCTTCCTTTTTAGAAACACCGCCAACTCCGGTAGCGAGAGCCGGAATTACCATTGATTTTATTTTCATTTCTCGAGCTTTTGTAATAAGATTATTTAAGCATTTCCTTACAATCTCAATATTTGATTTTTCAGCGGGATACTTCATGGTTACAGCATGGAATATATATTTTGCATTTAATGCTCCCGCTGTGGTCACATAAACATCTCCCGGTTGAGGATCTAATTTTTTGCAAACTTCAATAGCTTCCTCTTCTATTACCTTACCACCCGCTTTTTTTATTGCGAAGGCTACTCCACCGCCCATAGGACCTATGCCATTTGCGGCATTAACTATCACATCAGCTGAAGCTTTTGTTATATCACCAATAACAGCTTTCATTTCCATCCCTTCTTTTTACATCCCGCAGGAGGATCCTACTTTTTCCATCGAGAGTTCTTCGTATTTTTTCCTCCAGTAATCCAATCTCCTTCTCATTTCTTTTACCAGTCGCTTATCCTCTTCAGTACAGAAACCTGATTCAACCTTTTCTTCTGCATGCTTTACGGCTTCCTCGTAGGTTTCCAATGCTTTCTTTAATAAACCTTCTGCGAAAATAGCTCTTTCTCTTTCATGGGGCCAGGGAGATTTTTTTGCGTCTCTTATGAGGACCTTCAGTAAATCAAAAAATCTTTCTCCTTCTGTGTAAAGGTTTATTGAAAATTCCAGGTCTTTTAACATATACATCCCTCCCGGGTGCTTTTATAATATTAATTCCACAAAAATATGAAAATTCCTCCTAAGATTAAAATTAATTTTGTCGAAAAAGGTCAAAAGAGATTAAATTATAGTTCCAATTGCAGAAATAGCTATTATGAAAATCCAAACCGAAAAATCTAAGGGAACTGTATGAAAGATACCCTGTAAATTCGGAACATAAATAGTTAACAAAAACACACCAAAGGAAATTATTACCGAAAATAATAAATAAATATTGGTAAATAGTGATTTAATGGTGATCCCTTTTTCATCGTTTCTGCACTCAAAAGCAAATATTAGCTGGGACACTATCAAAGTAGAATAAGCTAAGGTCCTGGAATAAATAAGATCACCCGAAGATAGGTACATTCCAAAGATATAAGAAATTATCGTGCATATACCTATCTTGATCCCTCTTACAAATATCTTTTTTTCAAGCCCACCGGCAAAAATATCCTCTTTTTTCCTTCTGGGAAGTTTTTTCATCACATCTTCCACGGGAGGATCAATACCCAGTGCCATTGCCGGAAGTCCGTCGGTTACTAAGTTCATTAAAAGAATCTGGGTTGGAAATAGGGGAAGAGGTAAACCGAGTATTATTGAAAAAATCATCGTTAAAACTTCCCCCGTATTACATGAAAGCAAATACCTGATAAATTTTTTAATGTTTTCGTAAATAATTCTTCCTTCTTCCACAGCATTAACAATGCTTCTAAAATTATCATCCGTTAATACCATTGCCGAAGCTTCTTTTGTTACATCCGTTCCGCTAAGCCCCATGGAAATTCCAATATCCGCTTCTTTTATTGCAGGTGCATCGTTCACCCCATCACCCGTCATTGCTACGACGTGTCCTCTCTTTTTTAGGAGTTTGACTATTCTTAGTTTATGTTGCGGCGAAACCCGGGCATATATAGCTATGTCCTCAATTATCTCTTCAAGATTTTTATCCGTTATTTTATCCAGTTCCTCTCCTGTTACTATTCGCCCTCCTTTCTCTAAAAGACCTACTTCCTTCGCAATAGCCCAGGCCGTAGATTTATGATCTCCGGTTATCATTACAGGTTTAATTCCTGCAGTAAAACATTTTTCTATTGCTTCCTTTACTTCTCTCCTGGGAGGATCTATCATGCCCATTAAACCTGAAAATATTAAATCCCTTTCCAAATCGCCCTTTTTTGCCTCATTTAAGCTTACATGTTTATAGGCAAAAGCCAGAACCCTCAGCGCTTCCCCGCCCATTTCTTCGCTGACTTTCATGATTCTTTCTTTATCTTCAAAAGTTAAAGGAATAACCTTCCCTTCCACATCCATATATCTGCAAAGGTTAACTACAACTTCGGGAGCGCCTTTTGTAAAAAGTAAAAGTTCTCCTTTTCTTGTTTTCACCATAACCGACATTCTTTTTCGATCCGAATTAAAAGGAATTTCCTTTATTCTCACATATTTTTCGTCGATTTCTTCTTTACTCACTCCCCCTTTTAATCCGGCAATGATAAGCGCAGCTTCGGTTGAATCACCATAAACAGTCAGCTCTTTTTTCCGGTAATCCATCAAGTTTAAAAGAAAATTGGATGTTTCTTTTTCTTTCAGGTAAGCATTATTGCATGAAACCGCTATTTCAAATAATCTTTTCAGTTCATCACCATTTTTAAAAACACTTCCATCTTTTCTTACGATTTCTCCTTCCAAACGGTAGCCGGTTCCCGTTACAATATACATCTCATTATTTGCATATATTTTCCTTACGGTCATTTTATTTTCTGTAAGTGTCCCGGTTTTATCGCTGCAAATTACGGTAGCACAACCTAAGGTTTCTACTGCGGGAAGCCTTCGGATCAACGCATTTTTTTTAGCCATCCTTTGAACACCCATGGCTAAGACTATCGTCACTATAGCTGGCAAACCTTCCGGGATTGCAGCTACCGCAAGGCTAACACCAAATAAAAACATATTTGCTATGCTCTCTCCGCGAAGAATACCTACCAATGAAACAAATACGCATATTAATGAACATATTACTATCAACTTTTCGCCCAGTATTTCAAGTTTCTTTTGTAGAGGGGTTTTTTTATCTTCAATACTTTCAATTATATGGGCAATCTTACCCATTTCGGTGTTCATGCCCGTTTCCGTAATAAGTATCTTTGCCCTGCCCGATATTACCAAGGTTCCCATAAAAACCATATCTTTTCTGTGAATTTTTAGTCCTTTATTATTTGTATTTAAGTCAAAAGCACTTTTTTCTACCGGAAAGGATTCCCCTGTAAGCAGTGATTCATCTACTAAAAAACTTTCACATTCCAATATTTTCCCATCCGCAGGTACCCGATCTCCCGATTCCAGTAAAACCACATCTCCGGGCACCACTTCCCGGGCGGGAATAATCTTAATTTCACCGTCTCTCAATACCCTGGTGGTGGGTGCTGCAAGTTCTTTCAATTTATCTAAGGACTTTTCGGCTCTATATTCCTGGATAAAACCCATTATACCGTTAATAAGAATAATTATTAAAATAGCCAGGGAATCGGTTATTTCCCCCAAAATATAGGAGACCAACAGGGACCCGAATAGCATATAAGAAATCAGGTTATTGTACTGATTTAAAAAAATAGACACCGGATTTACCTTTTTTTTCTCTATAATTTCATTTTTTCCAAATAATCTTTTTTTAACCATTACTTCCCTATTTGTAAGACCTTTTTTTATATCTACCGAATAAGAATTTTGCATTGTACATACCTCCTATCTACTGCTCCATTAAAACTTTATTCCTTAAAAGGTAGTATTATGTCATTTCAAATATAAATTTTGCACAAAAAAAAAGGCCCCTTTTCAGGAGCCAGATATTCGCTCTTTTTAATTGTAGATAGGGGTACCTTCGTTTTTAATATATTCTTTAAATTCGCTTAATAATTTTTTAGTAATTGGGCCGGGTTTACCGTCCCCTATAGGTCTTCCGTCCAATTTAACTACGGGAATCACTTCTGCTGCGGTACCGGTAAGGAAACATTCATCGGCAGAAAAGATTTCAAATCTTGTAAATACCTTTTCTTCTACATTGATTCCCTGTTTTTTGGCCAGTTCCATAATGACATTTCGTGTTATTCCTACCAGAATTCCAGCGTAAGGTGGAGGAGTAATAAGTTTTCCATCCTTAATTATAAAGATATTATCTCCGGTACACTCTGCTACATAATCTTCAGTGTTCAAAATGAGGGCCTCTAAAGCACCATACATATTTGCCTCAATCTTTGCCAAGATGTTGTTCAGATAGTTCAGGGATTTTATCTGCGGATTTACTCCCTCCGCAGGATTTCTTCTAACCGCCGCAGTTATTATCTCCAATCCTTCTTCATACATCTTTTCGGGATAAAGGGTTATTTTATCAGCAATGCAAATTATTGTTGGCTCTTTACATTTTCTGGGGTCAAGTCCTAAGTCTCCTTCCCCTCTCGAAACAACAAGTCTAATATAAGCATCTTTTAAGTTATTTTTCCTTAATGTCTCTAAGACTACTTCTATCATTTCCTCCTTGGACAAAGGAATATTTAACATTAAAGCATTGGCACCATGGTATAGTCTATCTATATGCTCTTTTAATTTAAATACCCTGCCATTATAAGCCCTTATACCTTCAAAAACTCCATCCCCGTACAAAAAGCCGTGATCAAAAACCGAGATTTTGGCATCTTCTTTATTATAAAATTTCCCATTGATATAAACCTGTATGCTCATATTCATCCTCCTAAAAAATATGTTTATATGCCCTTTTTACACACCGAGCATATTGTAAATGGGCTCACCCGCGGGAACCATAGGCATGACATTTTCTTCTTTATCAATCATAGCTTCTATCACGGTAGGTCTACCCGAATCGATCGCCTCTAATATGGCTTTTTCTACTTCATCTTTTTCTTTTATCCTTATAGCATTGCATCCACAACCCAGGGCAATTTTTACATAATCGGGTTCTTCGGAAAGAATCGAATGGGAATACCTTTTATTGTAAAACAGTTCCTGCCACTGCCTTACCATTCCCAAACTCCCGTTGTTAAATATTACAACTACAATAGGAATATTATACCGGGCAGCTGTAATCAGTTCATGGCAGTTCATCTCAAAACTACCGTCACCGGCGATATTAAATACTATTTTGTCAGGTCTTCCTATTTTTGCTCCTATAGCAGCCGGTAACCCAAATCCCATGGTTCCAAGTCCACCGGAAGTTATTAAGCTACGGGGTTCCTTGAATTTATAATATTGGGCCGCCCACATTTGATGTTGGCCTACTTCCGTAGCAATTAGGGCATCTCCCTTTGTAATTTCCCATATTTTTTCAATAATATACTGAGGTTTTAAACCCTCATTTTTATACTTAAGAGGATATTTACTTTTTAAGACCTCTATTTCCTGGAGCCAATCCTTCAGATATCTTTTGCTCACCCTGTTTAACAATTTTTTCATGACTTCCTTTAAATCACCTTTAATGGGTAGATCTGCGTTTTTATTCTTGCCCAGTTCAGCTTGATCTATATCGATATGAATTATTTTTGCATTTTTTGCGAATTCACTGCCTTTCCCAATTACCCTGTCATCAAATCTCGCACCCAGGGCTATTAGTAAATCGCATTTTGAAACAGCGTAATTTGCGTAAGCGGTACCGTGCATCCCAAGCATTCCCAGGAAGTGTGGATGTTCATAGGGGAAAGACCCTAATCCCATCAGGGTAACTGCTACCGGAGCGGATATTTTCTCCGACAGCTCCAATACTTCCTTCCATGCCTGGGAAGCAACTACTCCTCCTCCGGCGTAAATTACTGGTCTTTCGGCTTCCTCCATCATACGCACAGCTTTATCGATTTTTTCTTCTATATCCGACGTGGTCTGATACTTTTTCTGAAAAGAACTGATGAAACCGTTAATTTCCCTATCTACACATCCCGGATCCACTTCGGATGACATCACATCTTTGGGGAGATCCACCACTACGGGACCAGGCCTCCCTGTTGAAGCTATTATAAAAGCCTCTTTGACCTTTTTAACTATTTTTTCCTTTTCTCTAATAATAAAGCTGTGCTTGGTAATAGGGAGTGTAACCCCCGTTATATCCACTTCCTGAAAGGAATCCCTTCCCAGAAGGGGTAAAGATACTTGACCGGTAAATGCCACCACCGGTACAGAGTCCATATACGCAGTAGCAATACCCGTCACGAGGTTTGTAGCTCCCGGTCCGGATGTGCTCAGGGCTACGCCTACCTTCCCCGTTGCCCTTGCATAGCCATCGGCGGCGTGGGCAGCCCCTTGTTCATGAACCGTCCTGATATGTTTAATCTTTTTATTTCTGTAAAGTGCATCGTATATGGGAAGGGCAGACCCTCCCGGAAAACCAAAAATTACTTCTACACCCAGTTCTTCCAGTGTAGAAAGCAATAAATCCGCTCCCGTCATTATTTCACCTCAAATCATTTTTTGAGCCAGGGCATCATATTCCTTAAAACTTCACCTACTTTTTCTATGGGATGTTCTGCTTCTTTTTCCAGTACCGTTTTATAAAAAGGCCTTCCAGTTTTATTTTCCAAAATCCATTTTTTCGCAAATTCGCCGTTTTGTATTTCGTTTAATACCTTTTTCATCTCCTTTCTTACTTCTTCATTTATTATCCTTTTACCAACGGTAATATCGCCGTACTTAGCCGTGTCGCTTACGGAGTAACGCATCCATTTTATTCCACCTTCATAGATTAAATCAACGATCAATTTCATTTCATTCAAGCATTCAAAATAAGCTATTTCCGGCTGATATCCTGCTTCCACAAGGGTTTCAAATCCAGCCTTAATAAGTTCCGTCAAACCTCCGCATAAGACGCACTGCTCTCCAAAAAGATCGGTTTCAGTCTCTTCTGCAAAAGTCGTCTCAATAACTCCCGCCCTTGTCGCTCCTATTCCCTTGGCGTAAGCCAGAGCTATTTCCTTAGCCTTATTTGTATAGTTATTGTGTACTGCTATCAATGCGGGAACACCATTACCCTGTTGATACATCCTTCTTACAATATGGCCGGGCCCTTTTGGTGCTACCATAAATACATCAACATTTTTGGGTGGTTCTATTTGATAAAAACGTATATTAAACCCATGGGCAAAAGCTAAAGCCTTTCCCTCGGTCAAATGTAGCTTTATGTATTTTTCGTAAATCTCCGGCTGAGTATGATCAGGAGTAAGAATCATAATGACATCCGCTTTCTTTGCTGCATTTTCAACGGTATCCACCTGTAAGCCATCCTCTTTTGCTTTTTCCCAGGATTTGCTCCCTTCATATAGCCCAACTACTACCTTTATTCCGCTATCCTTTAGATTCAAAGCGTGGGCATGCCCCTGACTTCCATAACCTATTACCGCTACTGTTTTTTCCTGCAGTAATTTCAAATCCGCATCATTATCGTAATATACTTTTGCCATAAAAATCCCCCTTTAATTTTTTTTTTCAAAAATAAACTCCCCTCGTCCCGAGAAAGATCTTCCCAGGGACGAGGGGAGTTTTTCCCCGTGGTACCACCCTGATTTACCTTAAAAGGCCTCATTTATTTAACGCAACAGGCGGCTGGTACTACTCAGGTTCGCACCAGCTGCTCCGGAGCGATAGAAAAACACAGACCCGTACCGGCTTTCACCTTACCCGGCTCTCTTTGACGGTGTCAACTGTCTTTCTTCTCCTTCACAGCATTTTATAATATTAAATTTTTAAATAAATAATCTACATCTTTATAAAAATACCAGCGATTTTATCGCTGGATATTCTTATAGTTTAAGAAGTATTTTACATCCTCATTAAAGATATGTCAAGGGGGTGTTATAAAAAAATTTTGTTAATTTATTTTACATCCACCCTTCCCCTAAAAATAAGCCCCCTTTGGCTATCTACAGTGATCTCTTCTCCGGTTCTTATCCTTTCCGTTGCACCTTCAGCTCCGACAACCACGGGAATACCAAATTCAAGGCCCAGTATTGCCGCATGGGAAGTAAGTCCACCTTCTTGTGTAATAACGGCGCTTGCCCTTTTTATTATCGGAGTATAATCCGCATCGGTAGCATCTACAACAAGAATAGCTCCGTCCGGCATTTCCATAGCTTTTTTTAGCGTATCCGCCACAAAAGCAATACCGGTAACAAATTTATTTCCTATACCCGTCCCTTTTAAAATTACCTCGCCCACAATATGCACCCTTATCAAATTTGTTGTACCTGTTACATTCACCGGCACACCGGCGGTAATAACCACCAGGTCTCCTTTTTTAATTATACCAGAATTTAATGCTCCAGATATAGCCTCTTTAAACATTTCATCGGTAGAAATAACCTCATTTATTTTTATTGGATAAACACCCCATACGATTTGAAGAGTTTTCAAAACTTTTTCTTTTGGCGTAACGGCTATAATCGGGGCTTGTGGCCTGAATTTAGCCACCATTCTTGCAGTGTAACCCGATTTTGTGGACGTAATTATGGCAGCAGCACAGAGGTCTCTCGCGATGGTGTATGTAGCATGGCTGATAGCGTCCGTTACCGTCTTTATTATGCGCTGCCTTCCGGATGTCACCTCATCAACTTTTATAGATTCCTCCACTTTTTCAGCTATTTTCGCCATCATTCGAGCAGCTTCTACCGGAAAATCTCCCGCTGCTGTCTCCCCAGAAAGCATAATTGCATCCGTACCATCTAAAATAGCATTTGCCACATCGGTGGTTTCCGCTCTGGTAGGCCTGGGATTTCTTATCATAGAGTCAAGCATTTGAGTCGCGGTAATGACAGGTTTTCCTGCTTTATTGCACTTTTCGATGATCTTCTTTTGAACTATTGGCACTTCTTCTACCGGGATTTCAACACCTAAGTCACCCCTTGCTACCATTATTGCATCGGCCACTTTTATGATCTCATCAATGTTATTTACTCCTTCCTGGTTTTCAATTTTTGCAATTATTTGTATATCCTGTCCACCATTTTCCTCCAAGATCTTTCTTATTGCGATCACATCCTGAGCCTTTCTGACAAAGGATGCCGCAATAAAATCCACTCCCATTTTAATGCCGAAAATAATGTCTTCCTTATCTTTCTCGGTAACGGAAGGCAGGGGTACAATTTTGTCGGGAAGATTGACACCTTTTTTGCTGCCCAGTTCTCCCTCATTATTAACCGTACAGATAATTTCTTCCCCTTTTATTTCATCCACGAAAAGTTCTATCAAGCCATCGGCTATTAGCACCCTGTCTCCTTTTGTTAAAATTTCACTTATTTGTTTTAAATCCACGTATACTCCCGTTTCGTCCCCTTCACAGGGATATGTTTTTAAAGTAAATTTCTGTCCTTTTTTCAGGTAAACCTTACCGTTTTTAAAAGTTCCTATTCTTATTTCGGGCCCTTTAGTATCAAGCATTATTGCAACGTTTGCCCTTAATTCTTTTTCTACTTCCCTTATAGCGATTATTCTTTTTTCATGCTCTTCATGGGTACCGTGAGAAAAGTTAAGCCTTGCTACATTCATACCGGCCAGAATTAATTCCCTTAATACATCCTTTCTTTCGCTGGACGGTCCAATGGTACAGATTATTTTAGTTTTTCTCATTGCCTTCCTCCCCTTTAAATCGAAAGAATATTTGCAAGCTCATATAATTCCATGTTAAAGGTTTTTTTCTTTTCCTTTATTTTTTCTAAATCGGTAATGACAATTTCTCCCTTGGAATAACCTACCATCTTTGCAGTTTCACCTTTAATTAATAGTTCCACAGCCTTGGCTCCCATGCGGCTTGCCATAATCCTGTCAAAAGCCGTTGGTGTTCCTCCCCTTTGCACGTGTCCCAGGACAATAATCCTTGTTTCAAGACCGGTAATTTCGTGTATTTTTTTCCCCACATCAAAACTATGCCCTGCACCTTCGGCTAAAATAATGATGCTGTGGAGTTTACCCCTTTTATACCCGTTCATTATTTTTTTACAGACTTCATTTATATCATAGGGAATTTCCGGCACCAAAATATTCTCCGCTCCACTTGCTACTCCTGCATAAAGGGCGATGTTCCCCGATTCCCTTCCCATTACTTCTACAATAAAGGTTCTTTCATGAGAAGTGGCCGTATCCCTTATTTTGTTCACTGCTTCCACAACGGTGTTTACTGCGGTATCAAAACCAATTGTGTACTCCGTATAGGGAATATCGTTGTCTATTGTTCCCGGCACGCCAATTGCAGCAATCCCTCTTTTTGAAAGCTCATAAGCTCCCCTGAAGGAGCCATCTCCACCAATTACGACCAGTCCTTCGATCCCGTAATCATTAAGATTTTTAATAGCTTTAGCAATTCCTTCCTCGGTTTTAAATTCTTCCGATCGAGCTGTCCTTAAAATGGTTCCCCCCCGGTGAATAATATCCCCCACAGAACCGAGGTCCATTTTGACAAAATCCGCGTTTATCAGTCCCTGATAACCTTTTTTTATACCGTAAACTTCTACTCCGTTAAATATAGAATGCCTTACCACCGCCCTTATTGCTGCATTCATTCCGGGAGCATCCCCACCGCTTGTAAGCACTCCAATTCTTTTCATTACTTTCTCCCCTTTAAATTATAAATTTTTCTCCAGAATTATTTTATGAGCTTCCTCAGCTTCGGCTTCAGGTACAAGAATTTCTATATAACATCCCTTTTTTTTACTTTTTAAAGCTTCCTTGGTTTTAACAAGAAAACCTTCATTTTTCAATATCTCCGCTACTTTATCAGCAGTCTCCTTGCTGGTAGTCATATAAACAACCGTCCACATTTTTAAACCTCCTCTTCAAAATTATTTAGAAAGAGGCATCCCTGAACTCCTTTTATGCTAATTAACTCTTCTAAGGTTTTTTCACTCTCATTTATGAAAAATTCCTTACCCGTAACTATTGCTTTTTTTAATTCGCTAATATAAATTGTAACAGGACAATTGCCTGGATGCAAAAGGAAAAATTCTTTAAGAGAATTTATCAGTTTTTCATCTCCCTTATTAATATTTATTATTATTGCCCCGGGTTTTTTTGAGTTAACTGCTATCAACGGTTCAATTTCTTCTGCTATGATCTTGGGAGTTTCTTCTTCCTTTAAATTGACGCGACCCCTAATAAGTACTTTATTATCCTGGACTAAAAGCTCCCTGTATTTTTCCAAGACCACTGGAAATACTATTATTTCCATTGTACCGGTTAGATCTTCAAGATTTAAAAATGCCATCATTCTATTTTCTTTTGTAGATTTAAGTTTTATTCCCGAAATTATTCCACCTACGGTTACGTTAGCTCCGTCACTCAAATTATAGCTTTCTAAAATTTCTTTTGCTCTTAAATTGGTGTTTTTTAAAAGAAAATTCTCATATTCTTTGAGAGGGTGTCCGCTGAGGTAAAGCCCCAGAACATCTTTTTCCATTGCAAGAAGCTGGTTTTTGTCATATTCAGGTATATCGGGAAGTTCATCCTTTTCATAATCTTCATTTTGTTCTTCCAGTAACTCTAAAAAAGAGACCTGATTTTTATCTACATTCCTTCCGTTTTTCCTTTTTTGTATTTTTTCCAGCACATCCTCGTAAACCGACAATAATTGCGACCTTTTTGCACCAAAAGAATCCATGGCTCCGGCCATAATTAAGCTTTCGATCAATCTCTTATTCAACTCTCCCGAAGATAGTTTTTCGCAAAAATCCGCCAGCGATTTAAATTTACCCTTTTCTTCTCTCACTTTAATTATGCTTTTTACAGCATTCTCACCTACATTTTTAACGGCCGAAAGCCCAAAGCGAATTTTCCCATTAACTACCGTAAAGCTTTCATAGCTTTCATTTACATCAGGAGGCAGTACATCGATCCCCATTCGCCTGCACTCTAAAATATACTGAGCAACCTTGTCTAAGTTATGCATTACACTGCTTAACAGGGCTGCCATGTATTCCACAGGAAAGTGTGCCTTCAAGTAAGCAGTTTGATAGGCAATAAGGGCATAAGCAGCCGCATGGGATTTGTTAAATCCGTAACCCGCAAAATATGAAATGTCATCGAAAATTTTTTCCGCAACTTCCCTTTCTATGCCATTTTTAAGGCACCCTTCGATGAAGGCATTTCTCTGGGCTTGCATAACATCCTGCTGCTTTTTGCCCATAGCTTTTCTCAAAATATCCGCCTGGGCAAGAGTAAAGCCTGCCAGTTCTTGAGCTATCTTCATTGCCTGTTCCTGATAGAGTATAATACCGTAGGTCTCTTCCAGTATGGGTTTTAATTTGGGGTGCAGGTATTTCACCTGTTGTTTGCCGTTTTTATTTTTTATAAATTCCTGGGCAGCTCCGCTTCCCAGCGGCCCCGGTCTGTATAAACCAATTACAGCTATAATGTCTTCAAAACGTTCGGGTTTCAACTCTTTTAATAAAGTTCTCATTCCTTCGCTTTCTAATTGAAATACACCAAGGGTTTCTCCATTGCTCAAAAGTTCATATACCTTTTTATCATCTAAGGGAAGAGTCTTAAGGTCAATCTCCACTTCTTTAGACTTTTTTATTAAATCTAAGGCATCTCTGATAACCGTTAAAGTCCTTAAACCCAAAAAATCCATCTTTAAAAGGCCGATCTCTTCTAAATTGGTCATAGTATATTGAGTAGATACGGTGTCTCCCACTTTGTGCAAAGGAACAAGGTCCGTTAATGGCAATGCTGAAATTACTATTCCCGCCGCATGAGTAGAAGCATGCCTGGGAAAACCTTCTATAGATTTAGCTATATTTAAAAGTTTTTTTATTCTATCGTCCGTTTGATATCTAATTTTCAGTTCTGGATTCAATTCTAAGGCTTTTTCTACAGTCATCCCCAATTCCATGGGTATCATCTTTGCTATTACATCAACTTCACCGTAAGGATAACCCAGTACCCTTCCTACATCCCTTACTGCTGCCCTGGCTGCCATTGTCCCAAAAGTACCTATCTGGGCTACCCTATCTTCCCCGTATTTATTTATTACATATTTGATTACCTCTTCTCTTCTCTCAAAACAAAAATCTACATCAATATCCGGCATTGTAACCCTCTCGGGATTTAAAAACCTCTCAAACAGTAAATTATATTTTAACGGATCTATATCGGTAATTCCCAAACAATAAGCTACCAAACTTCCTGCTGCAGAACCCCGTCCGGGTCCTACCATTATTTGATTTTTCCTGGCATAATTTACGTAATCCCATACTATTAAAAAATATGCAGAATAACCCATCTTTTTTATAACTTCAAGTTCGTACTTCAAACGCTCTTTTATAGCAGGACTTATACTTTTATATCGTTTTAATAAACCATCCTGGCATAGTTTTTCCAGATAGGAATCATGGGTATATCCTTCCGGAACCTTAAAATCCGGAAGATAAATTCTATTAAACTCAATTTCCACATTGCACATTTCCGATATTTTGATAGTATTTTCCAGAGCCTCGGGAACCTCGAAAAACAACCGCCTCATTTCGGTTTCGGTTTTCAGGTAAAATTCATCCGTAGGAAATTTTAACCTGTCCTCATCCTTTATGGTTTTACCGGTTTGTATACATAAAAGAGCATCGTGAATTTCATAATCTTCCTTAGATATATAATGTACGTCATTGGTAGCTACCAGAGGAATGCCTGTTTCTTTGCTAAGATTATACAGTGCCTGATTTACTTTTTTCTGTTCCAAAATTTTGTGGTCCTGAAGCTCTAAATAAAAATTTCCCTTCCCAAAAATATCTAAATATTCCAATGCTATTTTTTTTGCCTCATCGTAATCTCCTTCAAGAATTTTAGAAGGAATTTCTCCCGCAAGACATGCACTTAAACCGATAAGCCCCTTAGAATATTTTTTCAATAATTCCTTATCTATCCTGGGTTTATAGTAAAACCCATCAATAAAGGCTATGGAGGTAAGTTTAACCAAATTTTTATAACCTTCATTATCCTTTGCTAATAGAACCAAATGATACTGTTCATCATCTTTGCCCGGTTCTTTATCATTCAATCGGCGTTTTGCAAGGTATACTTCGCATCCTATAATTGGCTTTAAACCTTCTTTTTTCATAGCCTTGTAAAAATCTATCACTCCATACATTACTCCGTGGTCTGTAATGGCTGCCGCCTTCATTTCTCTTTTATTAAGTTCTTCTACCAGCTTTTCTATGCTGCAGGCTCCATCCAGAAGGCTATAATTGGTATGCAGGTGTAGGTGTACAAATCCCAGAATCATCACCTACCTTATAAGTACTTTTACGGACATTACTCCCTTTGCTATCATTCCGTTCTGATTTTCGACATTTATTTCAACTTTTCCTGCTTTTCTACCAATTTCCATTATCTCTGCTTTAATAATAATATCTTCTTTTAACTGGACCGGCTTAGAGAAATACACAGTAAATGTATCGGGAATGGTTTCCAGCCTTTTTACTATTCTAAAAGCTTCGAGTCCCGCATTGGCCATTGCAGTCATTAAAGACCCAAAACTCGTTACCCCGTATTGATTTAGCATTGCAGGCGTTGTAAATCCTTTTAGAATCACACCGTCGCTGAATTTCTCTATAGAAAAAGAGTTTAATATCATTTCATCTATTGTCTCACCAATTTGAGGCTGCATGCTCAAACTTTTTAGTACCTTCATGGTATCCTGTCGAGAAATTACGCCGACCAATTTTTTGTTTTCCACTACCGGAATCAGCTCAATACCTTCCCATACCATTAAATGGACAGCATATGCAATCGGTGTATCGGGCGATACACATATAGGATTTTTTGTCATTAGGTCCTTTATAGGCACATCATCAGGATAACCTATGACATCATTGGTTGTAGCTATCCCAACCAGTTCTCCTTCGTCGTTTACAACCGGGAATTTGCTGTGCCTTGTTGCTCTGAGTAATCTCCTCCAGTCCCCTACCTTTGAATTAATATCAAGAAAATACGGGTTACTTACCATTACATCTTTTGTTAAAATTACTTCCTTTTGTTTTAACTTTGTAGAAATTGCCCTATTAATAAGCATAGCTACCGTAAAGGTATCATAGGAGGAAGTAATTATTGGTCTTTCAACTTTATTTGCAAGTTCAATTACTTCAGAATCAGGGTAAAATCCTCCTGTTACCAAAACCGCTGCTTTTCTATTCAGTGCAAGGAGCTGGGCTTCTTTTCTGTTCCCTACTATAAGTAGGTCACAGGGCTCTATATACCTGGCTATGTCTTCGACTTCCATTGCACCTATCAAGAATTTTTTCAACGGTTTTTCTAATCCGGAAAAACCCCCTAAAACTGAACCTTCTACAATATTTACAACTTCCTGAAAGGTAAGTTCCTCTATCCCTTTTTTATTCTCTTTTTCAATTCTAATTGTCCCGATTCGGGGAAGTGTAGTCACAAGACCTTCTAATTGAGCATCTTTAATAGCTCTATATGCGGTCCCTTCGCTTACATTCAACTCCTTGGCTAATTTTCTTACCGATATCCTGTTCCCTATTTTCAAATTTTTTATATATTCGATTATCTTCTCGTGTTTTGTCATAACCTTCCCTCTCAATATTAATAAAAGCTACCTTTAAGGTAGCTTTTATTCTTCTCCAAATTTAGAATCGATAAGTGCAACGAGTGCTTCAACTGCTTCTTTTTCATCTTCTCCCGATGCGGAAATCTCTATTTTTGTCCCCTGACTTACCGCAAGAGACATTACTCCCATTATACTTTTTGCGTTTACCTTCTTACCTTCTTTTTCGATAAAAATTTCTGATTTAAACTTACTTGCTGTTTGTACGAACAAAGCAGCCGGCCTTGCATGTAATCCGGTTTTGTTTTTTACTTCTACAGCAATTTTATACATTTAAGTTTCCCCCTTCAAATTGTTTAAATTTTTCCGCTATCTGCTTTAATCTTTTTAACCTATGGCTTACGCCCGATTTACTTAATGGTGGGTCCATAATTTGACCCAGTTCCTTTAAACTGAGTTCTGGAAATTTCAATCTCATTTCGGCTATTTCCTGTAAAACCGGAGAAAGTTTGGGTAAAATACCTTTCTCCTTTAAAAAAATAATAAACTCCATCTGATTAAAAGCTGCATCAATGGTTTTGTTTAAATTGGCTGTTTCGCAATTGACCAACCTGTTTACATTATTTCTCATATCCTTTAATACTCTTTCATTTTCAAACTTTAAAAGGGACTCATTAGCTCCCATCAATCCCAGTAAATCTTTTATATTATCACCGTTTTTTAAATAAACAACATACTTTTCCTTTCTCCTCGTTATTTTTGAAGAAATATTAAATTCCTCCATAAGCTTCGACAAATCATGGGCAATTTTAATGTTGTTGGTGATAAATTCTAAATGATGCGCCCGCTTAGGGTCACTTATTGACCCGCCACCCAAAAAAGCCCCTCTTAAATAAGCTTTTTTGCAGCATCTTTTTTTAAATATTTTAAATTTTATTCCTTCCTCTAAGGTGATCTTGCCGTTTTTCACACTTATGATCCCGATTTTTGATAAAAATTCTTCCATCTTTTTTTCCCGAGAGAAAGCTTTTACCAGGTAAAGATTTTTATTTCTCAATTTTTCTTTTTCGACGGTAATTTCAAACTCTACGGTTTCATATTTTTTCATTAATTGGATAAACCTGCGGGCAACAGCGGCATTTTCGGTATGAACGGTAATAACTATGGAATCTCCTCTGGGAGACATACCACCGCTCATTTTGATCAAAGCGGATAATTCCGCCAGGCCGCAACAATCCTTATCGGTGATTTTTGAAATTTCTTCTTTTAATTCCGATGAAAAAGACAATTTTTTTCACCCTAACTTTTTTTATTCTACATAAAATTATTCCGTTTGTAAATAAGCAAACTAAGAAAATAACTTCATAATTTCCCTGGCTAATTTTTCTGAATCATGTCTTATTACATCATTTATTGAAAGCACTTCTGTTTTTATTATTTTATAACCCATTTCTAATATTCGCTCTTCATCTACAACTACAGGCACCGACCCTTCTTCTTTGTACTTTTGCAATAATCTTTCGGGTATTTTTTCCACATTAACGAGCACATACTCTATAACCTTTCTCCCTGCATGCTCGACTATCGCTTTAACATGGTCAAAGGCAGTATAATTGTCAGTTTCTCCCGGCTGAGTCATAATGTTTACCACAAAGATTTTTTTGGCGGAAGAACTTTCGATAGCTTCCCTGATACCGCGAATCAAAAGGTTGGGTATTATACTTGTATAAAGACTTCCCGGACCCAATATAATTACATCCGCTTTTTCAATGGCTTCCAGAGCTTCATTTAAGGGTTTTGCATCTTCCGGAATCAACTTGACTTTATTAATTTTTCTTTTTATTCTTGGTATTAAAGACTCTCCTATGGCTACACTTCCATCATCGTATTCAGCCATCAATACTATATCCTCAAGAGTTGATGGCATTACCTGCCCGCTTACTGCAAGAACCTTACTCGACTCCTTTATGGCAAGTTCAAAGTCTCCCAAAACTTCTGTCATGGCTGCTAAAAAAAGATTGCCAAAACTATGCCCCTTTAAAAAACCGGTATCAAATCTATATTGAAAGAGCTTCTCCATTAAAGGCTCGGTATTCGCAAGAGCCAAAAGACAATTCCTGATATCCCCTGGAGGAGGCATCTTCAATTCATCCCTTAAACGTCCGGAACTACCTCCATCATCGGCAACAGTGACAATCGCAGTTATATCCTTTGTATAGTACTTTATTCCCCTTAGCAAAGAAGGCAATCCGGTACCTCCACCGATCGCTACCACTTTTAACACCGGATATTACCCCCTTGTTTCTTTTTCATCTCTGTGTTCTATATTTACATAATAACCCCTTTCTTTTAACAACCTCGCCAGTTCATCGGCTACGGCTATTGACCTGTGCCTTCCTCCGGTACATCCTATAGCCACCACTAATTGAGATTTTCCTTCTTTAATATAGTAAGGAATTAAAAACTCTATCAAGTCCTGCACTTTCTTAAGAAATTCCTTCGTTTCCTCAAAATTAAAAATATAATTTTTTACCTTTTCATCACTACCCGAAAGGGGCCTTAGTTCATCATCATAAAATGGATTTGGTAAAAACCTTACATCAAAGACTAAATCCGCATCAAGAGGAAGCCCTTGCTTAAAGCCAAAGGAAACGATATTTATCAATAAACCTGTATCGCTTTTATCCCTCTGCAAAAACCTTTTTTCTATTTCTTCTTTAAGCTGGGCAGGAGTCTTGAAAGAAGTATCTATTATAAAATCTGACTTTGCCTTTAAAAGTGCCAGTTTCCTTCTTTCTAAGTTAATACCTTCAACTATTCTTTTATCCGGTGCAAGCGGATGTTTTCGTCTGCTCTCTTTATACCTTTTAATCAAGACCTCATCGGAGGCATCTAAAAAAATAATTTTATAGGAGTAACCCATATCTTCTAAAGATTTTAAGCTATCAAAAAGGTTATCGAAAAAATCCCCTCCCCGGATATCGATAACAAGAGCAACTTTTTCGAGCTTTTTTCTGCTCTGACTGCATAACTCCGCAAACTTGGGAATAAGCTGGGGAGGTAAATTATCAATACAGAAAAAGCCGTTATCTTCAAATACCCTCAAAGCAAGGGTCCTTCCTGCCCCCGAAAGTCCGGTAATTATTACAAAATTTAAATCTTTTTCCACAATTCCCCCTCCAAACTTCAAGCTATAAAGCATTAATAATATCTGCTTTTGTCAATCCTGCTTCTTTCGCAAGTTTTATTGCCCTTGAAAGTTCTCCCACTCTTTCGGGCTCATGAGCATCGCTGCCCAGTGCAAACTTAGCTCCCTGGCTTTTTGCTATCCTTATATACTCAACCGTCGTATGGTCATGCCCCGCATTTATCTCCAAAGCGGTGCCTTTTTCTGCCGCCTTTTTAGCAAGAACCCCTGTATCGATTGGCATATGAAGCCCGGGGTGAGTTATTATGTCTATTTTATACCTCTCCATAGCATTGATTAAAGCCTGAGTATTTTGTTTCATTATTTTTTGCAGGTTAGTATTTATTGTTTTTACTAAATAATTTTCTATTAAAATATGATAAGTGTCTTTAATACTTTTACCCCAGATTTGCGGATGAAGCCCTACCATTACATAATCCATTTGTTGTAAAATTTCTTCTGGAATATCCAAGTCCCCTTCTAAGCTAATGACATTCGCTTCACACCCAAAAAGTATATCAATTTCTTTAAATTCTTTTTTAAGTTGTTCAATTTCCTTCTTTATCCTTTCAAAATCTCTAAGATTGGTGCCAACTCCTATATTGTTGGGCCCGTGTTCGGATATTCCTACTGCCTTCAACCCTTTTTTCAAAGCCGAACATACATTTTCTTTAACGGTTCCCTTGCCGTGGCTATATTTGGTATGAGTGTGAAAATCTGCAAACAATTTCATCGACTTACCCTCCTTGTAATAGTATAATATATTGTAGGATTAAAATCTATTTTTATTATTTCAAATATTTACATCTTATTTGTATGTAAACTTTCAGGAGGGGTAAAAATTGATAGATACGCTGCTATTTGATCTGGATGGCACCCTTCTTCCCTTAGATACCGATGAATTTATAAATTCCTACTTAAAATTAATCGCAAGGAAGATGAGTAAATTTTTCGATCCTCAACAACTCATCGACCTCTTGCTTGATTCCACCATGGCCATGGTGAATAATCTGGATCCCTCAAAAACCAATAAAGAAGTTTTCTGGGAAGCTTTTTTCAGCAACAATATAAACATCGAAAAAGAAATACTTCAGTTTGAGTTTGAAGAATTCTACGATAAAGATTTTCCATCTCTTAAAAAAGTTTTGAAACCCCATCCCTTTCCCAATAAAATTCTTAAAACTGCATTCTTGATGAATTATGATGTCGTAATTGCAACAAATCCTATTTTCCCGTTAAATGCAATAAAACAAAGGTTGAGATGGATAAATTCTGAAAACTTTCCTTACAGGCTTATAACTTCTTACGAGATCATGCATTTTACAAAACCTCATATTCAATATTATGAAGAAATTTTATCTATAATAAAAAAATCTCCAGAAAATTGCCTGATGATTGGAAATGATGTGGAAGAAGACCTTATTGTGAGAAAGCTGGGAGTAAAAACTTTTCTATTAAAGGATTATATGATAAACCGAAATAACAAAAAGATAATTTCCGATTATTCCGGTTCTTTTAATGACCTTTTAAATTTGATAATAAATTTAAGGGAAAGGGGGACCGGTGTTGAACGTTTATGATAAAGCTCATGAACTTGCCAGAGCCCTTTTAGAATGCAAGGAATATATAGAATTTAAAAAAGCAAAAGAAGAACTTGAAAAAGATAAAAAGGCCTTAGAGATGCTTAAGGACCTAAGGGCAAAAGAGATAGAGGTGCAGACCCTCGCTTTGTCGGGTAAAACCTTTGCCGAAGAAGAACAAAAGTTAAATAACCTGTATGAAATAGTCAAATACCATTCGGGTATAAAAAGATATTTAGAAGCTGAAAATAAATTAATGGTATTGATCTTTGACATCCAAAAAATAATATTCAGCTCATTGGACGTACAACTTGGCGAGTAACGGAGGAATAAAATGGCTAAGGTAATTTTAAAAGGGAAAAAGAACGAAAGAATAGAAAAGGGCCATCCATGGGTTTACAGTACCGAAATATTAAGCATCAAGGGAAATTATAAGCCGGGGGATATAGTAGAAGTTTACCTGGAAAACGGCAAATTTTTAGGAAAGGGTTATATCAACCCTAAATCCCAGATCACCGTTAGATTTCTCACAAAAAATAAGGACGAAGAAATTGATAGGGAATTTTTTAAAAATAGAATAATAAAGGCTTTAAATTACAGAAAACAATTAAATTACGGCGAAAGTTACAGATTAATTTATGCCGAAGCCGATTTTCTTCCCGCTCTTATTGTGGATAAATTTAATAATACTCTCGTGATTCAAACTCTATCCCTTGGAATGGAAAAATACAAAAATATTATCGTGGATATTCTTGTAGAACTTTTAAGCCCAGAATGTGTATATGAACGAAATGACGCTCCTGTAAGGGAACTCGAAGGGCTTGAATTAAAAAAAGGTGTATTATACGGGGAGTTACCAGAGAAAATCATAATTGAAGAAAACGGTATCCAGTATTATGTGGATGTAGTAGAAGGACAAAAGACGGGCTTTTTCTTTGACCAGAGGGAAAATCGAAAAGCAATAGAACCCTTTGTAAAAGGAAAAGAAATCTTAGAATGTTTCTGTTATACAGGATCCTTTGCCTTGAATGCGGCAAAATACGGCGCCAATAACATCCTGGCCTATGATTATTCCGATGAAGCAATTTCTTTAGCAAGAGAAAATGCAAAATTAAACGGAGTACAAGATAATATAAAATTTGAAGTAGGCAATGCCTTTGATATTTTAAGGAAATTCTACAATGATAAAAAGAAGTTCGATGTTGTTATCCTCGATCCCCCTGCTTTTGTCAAAAGTAAAAAAGCATTGGAAGGTGCTATTCGAGGTTATAAAGAAATAAACTTGCGGGGAATGAAGCTTTTAAAACCCGGTGGTTTTTTAATTACCTCTTCCTGTTCCCATCACGTCAAGGATGAGCTTTTTTTTGAGATTCTCATGTCTGCCGCATACGATGCAAAGGTTACCATGAGAATAATCGAAAAAAGATCTCAAGCAAAGGATCATCCGGTACTGGCAGCTTCTGAAGAGACAAGCTACTTAAAATTCTATATTTTGGAGTTATATTAAAAAGGGGGGATTCCCCCCTTTATTCCTTAGCTTAATTGCTGGTTTTGTTGCTGCATCTGCTGGAGTTGTTGCTGGGCCTGTTGCTGGGCTTGCTGCTGAGCCTTCTGCTGATTCTGAAGGGCTTGATTAAACTGCTGGTTTAATTGAGAAAGCTGTTTGTTAAATTGATCTAAGAGCTGATTCATCTGATAAAATATCTGATTGGCCTCTATGCTCTGCTGAGCCTGAGTTAATGCATTTATTGCCTGTTGTATTGCTTGACTAACCTGATTATCCGTAAGCTGCTGCTGGGATTGGGCCTGGGCTTTTAATTGATTCAAAAGCTGCTGAAACTGATTGGAAGCTACTCCCTGCTGGGCTGTTGCCTGATAAGTGGTCTGATAAGGAGTTGCTAATTCCTGCGAGGTTTCAGCCTCCTTTTTTTTCTCTTCCAAATAATCGGCTAAGCTTTTCTTTTGGGTCATTCATTACATCCCCCTTCATTTAATAACTTCCTTTATTAATTTACCCTGATTCCCTGTTCAATATATTATTTAATTGCTGTAAATACTGTATTTACGAAGGGGGTAAAACCTCGTTATTGCATATTATCCAAAGTATTGGTTATTTCATTTAATACTTTGTTTTCGGCAATATTCTGTCTAATCTTGTTTAACGTATCTATCGCTGTCTGAATGGATTGATTTACCGCCAAAACGGGATTTGGAGAAACCATGGAAAATTCAGAGGAATTAACCTGCTCCAATACAGTTTTTACTTTATTTTCCATTTCTTTGTAAGTAAGCATTTGTTTATTCAGGCTTTCCACAATGTTTTGAACAGAATTTGAAAAATCCTTGTTCAGGCTTTCCAATTGTTTTTCTATTTCACTGAGCTCGTTAATAATATCCATTCTCCTTTTGGATACCTGTTCCTGCTGTAGCTTTTGGTTTGATCCTGCAAAAAGCTTTGCAAGGGTTCCGTTATTTTGAGAGATTTCTAATTCTAATTGTTTTAGATTATTTTCCGTGTTAGAGATGGCACGTCTTAATTTGTCATGCAAATCTTTTAAAACACCGGTAAACTGGTTATAATTATCCTGTAAAAGGTTAATACAACTGGTAAAATTTCCATTCGCAGCTATCAAATCCCTGGATAAATCGCGATAATCGTACAACATATTCACCTCCTATAATAATAGTGTAGCCCGTATTGCGTAGTTTACTTCATCCTTATTTTGTAAATTATTTTTCACCCAAAATTTTTACCTCCGGTTCCAACCAGATTTGGAATTTTTCGTAAACTTTTTTCTGCACGTACTCTATTAGCCTTTCCACATCACATGCTGTCGCATTACCTAAATTTACAATAAAGCCCGCATGAAGCTCGGAAACCGCAGCATCCCCAATTCTCATTCCCTTTAAACCCGCTTTTTCAATTAATGTTCCGGCAAAATGGCCTTTTGGCCTTTTAAAGGTGCTCCCCGCACTCGGTAAATTAAGAGGCTGTTTTTCCTTTCTTCTCGCTGAATACTCTTCCATTTTTGACTTAATCTCATCGTAATTTCCTTTTTCCAATTTAATTAAAGCTTCCAGAATAACATGGTTTTTCTCCTGGAAAACGCTCCATCGGTAGTCAAATTCTAATTCCTCCTTCATCAAGTCCCTGATATTCCCTTCATAGTCCATTGCCGTTACCTTTTCTATTATTTTTGAAAATTCCCCGTCATAAGCCCCTGCATTCATAACTATCGCACCGCCCAGGGTCCCGGGAATACCTGAAGCAAACTCCAATCCTTTTAGATGATTTTCAAGGGCAGTTTTTGAAAGTACGGTCACCAGCGTCCCGCTTTTTGCTTTTATAAAATTATCCTTTACTTCTATATCGTTGAAATTTTGAGAAATTTTTAAAACAATACCTCTAATTCCCTTATCCCTTATTAAAAGATTTGATCCATTGCCAATTACGTACAAAGGAATATCATGTTTTCTGCAGAATATTACCACATTTCGGATTTCCGAAACTTCTGTCGGCAATAGGAGTATATCCGCGGGACCGCCTATTCGAAAGGAGGTGTGCAATTTCATCGGTTCATTTAGCCTTATTTTATCTTCAGGTATTATTTTTTTTATTTCATTAATAACTGTATTAACCTCCATAAAACCTTTCCTTTCAAATACATTTTCTGTTTATATTACATCGCTATTATACACCTTCCGGACCTCTTTTAAAATATTTGAAATAAGACTTTTTAAATCGGTTTCCCTCAATTCCCCTGTATTACAAAAAATATATAATTCTTCTTCTAAATAAAAAATGACAATTACCGGCTCAAAAACTACAGAAGATATAAAGGGATAATGGTAGTTAGTTAATAAAAATTTAATCTCACAAATCACCAATAATTGTCCATTATAATTTTTTTTCATTAAAATAATATAATCTTTTTTTTGAGAAATTTCCAATTAATTAAAACCTCCTATAAAAAAATATTAATCCTTGAAGGTATAAAGTCTATTTTTGTCGAATATTGTATCTTGTGTAAAAATTTTTCAGGTGGTGAATATATTGTTAAAAAAGAAATCACTGATAATTATTTTCTCCATTATCAGTTTTATTATTATATCAAACACCAATTTTTCAAAAGCACAAGTAGATGAGTTTGACATTGGAGGTTACACTATTGTTCAAACGGATGGTCAAAATATAATTTCGTCTTTCACAATCCCTGAAGGGACAATGATATCCAAATATAGTTTTTTAATTATAGCCAATAATGTTACTAAATCTTCTTTTGAAAGTCAGTACTATCCGATACCTGCTAATGCTTTTTTTATCAACTCTTCAGGAAAATTCCCCGAAATCTTCTCTACAGGAGATGGAAAATTTTTAACCGGTCAATTTATACTTTACGACAGGAGTGGAAATAAATTAGATGAATCCATATTTACATCCATTTCCAAAATCTTTTTAAGAATTGACCCTTTATCTCAGGGTTCAACACCTGCCGCATGGGAAGTAAAAGACTACACTAATAAATTACAATTATGGAACTCAATTCAAAAAAAGTCTTCAGGTAAAATAGTGCTTAGCCACATCGTTTTACCATATTTCCCTAATATTTACAAAAAATTCTCTTTTGTTGCTTTGTACTTTGACAAAAACAACCCCCCGAGCATCTTAAATATTTCATCGGAAGGAGAAATAACAAAGGGAAGCCCGTTCAATATAAGGGTGTCAGCCCAAGATGAGGACAGTAATGATTTTATAAATGCAGCATTAAAATATAAATATATGGATTCAGAAGATGAATTTACTCTGCCCCTTGGGAAGGACGGAGAGGATTTTTTTATTTCCTTTTATCCTGAAAAAAGCATACTTTGGAGAGTAATAATTAGTGATGGCAAGGAGGAGGTTTCATCCGGAGAAAATATTTTAATAGTTAAAGAAAATGAAAACCCACAAGATCCTGATGAGGAAAATAATTCATCAGAAACCGCAAATAATGAAAATACCGAAAATAACTCGGAAAATGTATCAAATACTGACGAAGGTAATTTTGGCGAAAATAATCCTGCAAATAACGATCCGGCTAACCAAACTAATGACGATAATTCAAATATAAATAATAATAATATCGACAATAATAATGTCAATAATAATATCGATAATAATATTCCCGGCAATTCTTCTATAAATATTACTTACATTGAAAAACCCAGAAATCGCAACAAATACGTCATGGATTCTTTTAACCCTACTCCTGATGAAATTGCCTATATAAAAAAGGTTTTAGACCAATTCTCTTATGAAGTAGAAGGTAAAAAAGTGTTAAATCATTACAGATTTTTCTTTAATCACTTTTGGGATAATTTTTTTAAATGATCGCTTAATCTGAAGTTACAATCCCTGAAATATTTTTTTTCATATCCTGAAGGGCTTTTTCGGGAGTTTTTTTACCTTTTATGCATAAAAGCAGCTCGGTATTTATAATATTTTCAATTTCCTGCCAGTTTCGTACCTTTGGTAAAAATTCTGCAGAAGTCAATAATTCTTTGCTTTTTTTATAAAATTCATTTTCTGAAACTGCTTTCTCCTGTACACTTTTAAACGCAGGTAACACACCGTATTTTAATAAATTTTCCTGTTCCTTCTCCGATGTTATAAACTTTAAAAACTCTCCACATAATTTCTTTTTTCTTTCATCATTTTGTTTTAAAATTGCATACCCGGAAGCTACAGCAAAAGAATGAGCTTGACTTTCCCCACCCGGATAGGGTAGCAGTTCAAAATTAAATCCGGAACCTTCATTTTTTTTCTTTTCAAGAAGTGGGATTGCCCAGTTACTCATAAAGGTCATGGCTACCTTTTTTTTCTCGGTAAAATTTCCCCATAGCCGTTTTTCATCCCTGTCTCCAGCTTCGGGAGGAAAGATTACATTTTTTTGAAAGGCTTCACTTATTTTCTTTAATGCTGATAATCCTTCTTTCGAATTTAATATAAAATTTCCCTCATTATCAAAGAATCTTGCTCCATCCATCGTCAATAATCCCCAAAAACCGTAGTTACCGGGTTTTAATACGTAATCAAATCCATAGTAATCAACTTTTTTATCCCTGTTTTTATCCCATGTAAGCTTAATTGCTGTATCCATAAATGTTTGGAAAGTCCAACCACCTTCCGGTGGGAAAGATAATTTCCTTTCTTCAAAAAGATCTTTATTTATAAACATCCCGTAGGTAGTCAAAAACCATGGAAAACCGTAAAGCCGCCCGTTTACTCTAAGCGCTTCTTTTGCCCTCTCGTCGTACTTCTCCAGTTCTTCTTTTGTGAAGAATTCGTCTACCGGCTCTACGTAACCCCTGAGTATTAAATCATATTCACCTGCTACAGGAGCAATATCGGGATTTATCCCTGCCTGGCATGCCGCTTTTATCTCAAACATACCGTATTCCCATTTTAATTTTTTTAAATAAATATATACCCCCGGATGTGCTTTTTCAAATTCCTTTATCTTTTTTTCAATCCATCCGAATCTGCTGTTGTTTTCCGCTTCCCATCGAGGAAAATCCCATAAGGTTATCACAATCTCTTCCTTTTTCTCTTCCTTTAATAAATCATTGCTGTTAATTTTTCCCCCACAGCTTACTAAGATAGAAAAAATAAAAATAATTATTACGAAAAGAGAAATCTTTTTAACTATTAATCTATTAAAAAATAGGGTAAAAGGTCCTTTCATAATATTACCTCCCGAAAGTAAGACCTTCCACCCTATTTATTATATTAATGAAATAATGTTTATATGATTAAATTTTTTAACAGTCTACGGTTTCCGTTAATTTTCTGAAATCTTCTATTAATTTCATTGTTATTTTCCCCGGTACTCCATCCCCGATAATTTTTCCATCCACCTTAACGATGGGCATAACCTCTGTCATAGTTCCCGTCAGGAAAACCTCATCTGCTGCGAAAAGCTTTTCCTTTGAAAAGGGCTCTTCCCGCAGTTCAAAATTATTATTCTTTATTAGCTCCAGAACCGCAAAGCGGGTAATACCGTGTAGAATCAGATTATTGGCGGGATGTGTGAATATTGTTCCGTCCTTTACTATAAATACATTGCTGCTGGATGCTTCGGTAACAATATCTCCTCTATGGAAAATAGCTTCATATGCACCTGCACGCTTTGCTTTTTCCTTCGCAATACAGTTGGCGAGTAATTGAACTGTTTTAATATTACATCTTGTCCATCTTTCATCAGGGACGGTAATGGCTTCAACACCATTTTCGTAAAATTCCTGAGGCTGAGGTTTAGCTTCCCTTACTATTACCAGCCAGGTGCATTTTGCATTGGTAGGGAAGGCATGCTGTCTCGGTGCTGTACCCCTTGTTACCTGCACATATACCGATGCATCCTTGAATCCGCTTTCTTTTACCGCTTTTTTTATCGTTTCCACCAGAGTATCCGGTCCGAAATCTAATTCAAGATAAATCTGTTCTGCTCCTTTTTTAAGTCTTTCCATGTGTTTTTCCAGGTAAAAGAACTTTCCATTGTATACCCTGATAACCTCATAAAGACCATCGCCAAAAAGAAATCCCCTGTCTTCTACATGTATTTTGGCATTTTCGTAATCTACCTTTTCACCGTTTAAGTAAATTAAAGTATCCATAAATTATGCCTCCTTAATTTTATTATGATTTTCCTTATACCACAGGCAATTTATTGCCCGCGGCTAATATCCTAATTAATATTCCTGATACTTTTTAATAAAAGAAAAATCCCTGCCTTTGTCTTTTAAATAATCTATTAACCTCAGGTAACTCACATTAAGTATATTTTCCTCTTTAATCCCCGCTACCTCCACAATCTTTAAAGCCTTTTCAAAATTCCCCACATCAAAACATATATGGGCGTCACTTCCTATTGCAATTCTTGCTCCTACTTCCCTTGCTTTCTTTGCTATTTGCAGGCAATTTTCTTCGCTACCCCTTCTGCTGACGGTAAAAGAGCTGTTATTTATCTCTATGGCAACATCGTAATCTTTTGCAGCTTCCACAAATTTTTCTATATCTATCGAAAACTCAGGATTTCCCGGATGAACGATAATATCTACACAGGGATTTTTAATTGCATTAATAATAGCTCTGGTATTTTCTTCTACAGTACCCCCCGGGTAACAAAAGGTATGAAATCCTGCAAGAACTATATCCAGTTCCTTTAAATATCTTTCCGGCAAATCCAGTCTTCCATCACAATCTAAAATATTAGCTTCAACTCCTCTCAGGATAATGACCCCTTCAATCACTCTGGGAAGCACCTTTAAATTCCCGAAATGATATATATGGGGGCCTCCCGGGAGAGAGGGGCCGTGGTCGGTAATGGCTATCAATTTTAAACCCCTCTCCTTAGCAGCTTTTGCATTTTCTAATATTGTGCTGTACGCATGGCCGCTGGCTACCGTATGACAATGGGTATCAGCTTCTAATTTCAATTTTTTCACTCCTTTTAACCCATCCGCTCTTTTAAAGTGTTTATAAAATTAATCTCATAAGGATCTTTTTCATTTAACAGTGCTAGATAATAACTTACAAAATCCCCGAGCATTATATGGTAAAAAATCCTTTCTAAAGTATTTTCACCCTGGGGCCATATCTCTTCAACATATGTAATTTTATCCTGGATTAAATCCCTTGTAATTTTTATTCTTTTATCAATTCTTTCATGCTCTTCAGGCATTCGCAATATAATTGCAACAAAATTTTTCAGTAAATTCTTCTCGGCTTCAAATCCCATTATTTCATTATGATTGAGTTCCGGGAAAACATTGTAGAATGCAGGATGTTTGGAATTCTCGTTTAACTGCCCTTTCCACCTCACAGCTACAGCCTCGGTTATTCCCTGAGATCCGTAAATCAAAGGTATTTTTCCATATATCCTCTCGGCTAACATCTTTGCCTTGTTTTGTCCCCCGGGAGCCTCTTTTGCAAAATCTTCTCTAACCTTTTTCAAAAACTTTTGCAGGGATTGTATTCTTTCAACGGTACCTAAAAGAGAATTTATTTTAGCTAATATTAAATATATGGGAACAAAAGAATATCCTATTGCTGCTCTTGGAGGAAGCCCGGAGGGTATGATAAGCACAGGTACTTTATCTTCTAAGGCTTTTTCTTTAAGCTTCCCTCCTGTGGTAATTGCTATCATCAAAGCCTGCCGGTTTTTCGCATCTTCATAACAGCTCAGGGTTTCCTCCGTGTTTCCCGAGTAACTTGATACTATCACAAGGGATTCACTGTCTACAAACCCCGGAAGTTTATACCCCCTATTTACGAGGACCGGGACTTTTAATTCGAATTCCAGAATTGATTTGGCAAGTTCTCCACCAATGGCAGAACCGCCCATTCCCGCAATTACTACATGTTTTACATTTTTCATTGAAATACCGTTTAAAAATTTAAAGGATATGTCAAAAGCTTCTTCAATTTGTTCTGGTAATCCGTAAATTAGACTGTACATTTTATAAATATCGTATTTATCTGCTAATAATTCATAATCCTGCATAAACCCTCCCCTTTCCTACGTGTTTTTATTGTTAATTTCATCAAATAATTTTTGTGAAAAATTCAGCGCCGCATTATATCCCATTGTTTTCAAACGATGGTCCATAGCCGCTACCTCGATAATTGATGCTAAATTTCTTCCGGGTCTTATTGGTATGATTTTTTTAGAAATATTAGATTCCAAAATAGTGATTTTTTTATCTTCAATCCCCAGCCTATCATCATCGCTGTATTTTTCCCATTCCACCAGTTCTATTACCAGGTCAATGCGAATATCATCCCTTACGGCTCCGGCTCCGAAAATGGTTTTTACGTCAATTATTCCTAAACCCCTCACCTCAATAAAATACTTCAAAATTTCCGGGGCCATACCAACAAGTACATTTTTTGCAACCTGTTTTATTTCAACCACATCATCGGCAATCAGTCTATGTCCTCTTTTCAAAAGCTCCACTGCTGTTTCACTCTTTCCGATACCGCTTTCGCCAATTAATAAAACCCCTATGCCGTAGACATCCATCAATACCCCGTGCATTGTGGTTCTCGGCGCAAGTTCGCTTTCTAAATAATCGGTCAATTTACTTATTAAACTCGTCGTGGGACTGAGGGACCTTAACAGAATTCTGCCTTTCTTTTCAGCTATTTCCAATAGTTCCAAAGGAATGCCAAGCCCTCTGGTAATTATTATACACGGTATAGAATAAGATAAAAGTTTTTCCAGCCTCTCGGTCTTTATTTCTTTTTTCAGACCATTCAAAAACTTAATCTCGGTCATTCCCAGTACCTGTATTCGTTCAAAGGGAAAATAATCAAAAAAACCAGCAAGTTCTACCCCTGGTCTGTACAAATCTGAGGTATTTATTACAATATCGTAATCAAATCCAGTAATAATTTCCAGCCCGAATTTTTCAATAATCTTTTTTAAATTTACACCTTTTATTTTTTCCATATATATTCACCTTTAAATTCATTTCTACAAAAAAAACTAAATTCCTTTAAGCAAAGTAATTTTTTATAAAATAATGGGAAAAATATTAAAAAATTAAGGAGGGTCGATATGCCTGAAATAAAGTGTAACGTCACATCGTGCAGATACAATCGTGATAATTATTGCCATGCCGAAAGTGTTTTAGTAAACGCAATAAGGCCTGGTTGCAGTTCAAAGGAAGGCACTTATTGTGATGCCTTCGAACACAGAAATTCCTATAAAGAAAAAGAATCGCAGTCCAATTCAAAATTTATGTCCTTATGGGATTGATAGAGGAGGTCAAAACTCCTTTTTTTTATTTCAATTTATTTACTAAGGTTTATAATATATAGTAGGAATTTATATCTGGAAGGTGATTCAATGCTGTATAAAAAAAGAAAAACATCTTTATTAATAATATTTTTCCTTTTTCTATTATTTTTATTGACATCCTGTACCAATGAAAGTACGGAAAATCTTGAAAAAAAAGCCCAGGATACGGAGTTTTCCAGTGGTTATCTTTATATTACATTTTTAGACGTCGGACAGGCAGACAGCATATTTGTAATGTTACCCGATGGTAAAACCGCTATGATCGACGCAGGTAATAATGATGATGAAACTAAGATAATCAACTTTTTAAAAAAAAGGAATATTAAAAAGATCGATTATCTGTTTGGTACCCATCCCCATGAAGACCACATCGGTTCTATGGATAGCGTCATTAACAACTTTGAAATAGGCAAAATTTACATGCCCTATGTTACAACTACCACTAAAACCTTTAAAGACGTATTAGAGGCTGTAAACAAAAAAAGCCTAAAAATTACTTCCGCAAAAGGAGGAATGGAAATTACGCCTTCTCAGGATGTAAAAATAGAAGTTTTAGCACCCAACAGCAAAAATTATGAAGATTTAAATAATTATAGCATTGTATTGAAAATAACCTATAAAAATACATCCTTTTTGCTCACCGGCGACGCAGAGTACATATCGGAAAAAGAAATGATAAATAAGAATTATAACCTAAAAGCCGATGTTTTAAAAGTTGCCCACCATGGCTCCAGTTCGGGCACTTCCATTGAGTTTTTAAAGGCTGTCTCTCCCAAATACGCCGTTATAAGTTACGGAAAGGGAAATGATTACGGACATCCCCATAAAGAAACCATAGATAAGCTCAATAAAATGAAAATTAAAATATTATCTACTGCCGAAAACGGTGATATTACTTTCAAAAGTAATGGCGAAATCCTGCAACTTATTAAAATGTAGAATAAATTTTGGAAAGAGGTATGATGATTATGTCAAAAAAGGGTGTTATAGACAGGTTTGAAGGCAGGTATGCCGTAGTAGAATTATTCGATAAAAGTATAATAAATATTGAAAGGATTCTCCTTCCTCAGGAAGCCAGGGAAGGAGATGTTATTGATATCGAAACCTATAATATAGACAAAGAGGAAACCGAAAAAAGAAAAGTAGAAGTTAATAAAATGGCAAGGTACCTTTTTGAAGAGTAAAAAATAAAGTATATTAAGCCTTCCCTGCAGGAAGGCTTAATATACTTTTTCTCCTAATTTTACATTCCTCTCGGTTGTCAGCAATACTACGTTCCCCTCTTCATCATTAACACCCAGGACAAGCACCTCGGAAATAAAATCGGCAATTTTCTTGGGAGGAAAATTAACCACTGCAATTACAAGTTTACCAGGTAGTTCTTCTTTTTTATATAATTTTGTAATCTGAGCGCTGGATTTTTTAAGTCCAATTTCAGGTCCAAAATCGATGGTAAGTTTATATGCCGGTTTTTTGGCTTTGGGAAAATCCTCTACATCTATTATCCTTCCCACCCTCATTTCTACTTTTTCAAAATCGCTATAGGAAATAACACCCTGCATCCTTTATCACCACTATTTCAAGTTTTCCGGGTTCAGGCCCTTCAGTTCTTCCAGTACGAATAAACCGTCTTTTCTCACCAAAACATCATCAAAATAAATCTCGCCGCCGCCGTATTCCGGTCTTTGTATTAAAACAATATCCCAGTGAATGGCAGATTTATTGCCATTGCCGCAATCTTCATAGGAATTACCCGGCGTAAAATGAATGCTCCCCGCTATTTTTTCATCAAACAGGGTATCCTTCATTGGTTTTAATATATAGGGATTTACACCTATAGCAAACTCCCCTATATACCTTGCTCCTTCATCAGTATCCAGGATCTTATTTATTCTTTCGGTATCGTTAGCAGTAGCCTTTACGATTTTCCCATTTTTAAACTCAAATTTTATATTTTCAAAGGTAAAACCCTGGTACAAAGCAGGGGTATTATATGTAATATATCCATTTACCGAATCGATCACCGGTGCGGTAAAGATTTCGCCGTCGGGAATGTTCTTTTTGCCATCGCATTTTTCAATTCCGATACCTTTTATAGAAAATGTAAGATCCGTACCCGGACCCACGATCCTTACCCTGTCGGTTCTGCTCATAAGTTCTACCAAAGGGTCCATTGCTTTGGACATCTTCTCATAGTCAAGACAGCAAACATCAAAATAAAAATCCTCAAAAGCTTCGGTGCTCATATCGGCAAGCTGGGCCATGGAAGGATTGGGATACCTCAAAACCACCCATTTTGTTTTCGGGACTCTTATATCCATATGAACCGGTTTTGAATAAAGTTTCATATAAAGAGTCTTTTTTTCCTGAGGAACATCGGAAAGCTCCGCCACATTATCGCCACCCCTTATTCCGATGTAAGCATGCATATCCTTCATTTTCTCGGAATCATATTTTGCCATTAATTTTAAAGTATCTTCATCCACGTTCATCAGTATTTCCCTAGCTATCTCCTGCATTGAAATGTTAACAAAAGGGTGAGCACCTTTTTCATAAGCAAATTTAATTAGCTCCTTCACAAGAGGACTTTCTCCGGGTCCCGCTTCTATTAAGATGTTTTCTCCTTTTTTTAGTTCCACAGAATAATCAATCAATAATTTTGCAAGTTTTTTAATTCTTGGGTCCTTCATATTTAAAACCTCCTTGTATTTTTTATATACCCTCAAAATCAAAATCGGGAACAAATTCTTCCGAATTTGCGCCTTCTCCCTGAATAAAGCCGTTTTCAAGACCCACTTCAAAAAAGTATTCAACGGCTTCATCGTATTCTTTTTTTGTGAGTGGCCTGTTTATTTCCGAATATTCCTCCGTTCTGTAATAGGGCATGTACTGGCTCATTAAACTTACGTAAACACCCCCGAGCAGGTTTTCGCTAATCCATTTTAATATTTTCTTCGTATCTTTTACATAACCCGGTAACACCAGATGTCTTATTATCACACCCTTCTTTATTATTCCCTTTTCATCAAACTCAGGCTCTCCCACCTGTCTTACCATTTCCAGGATGGCTTTCGAAGCGTATTCAAAGTAATTCCTTGCTTTTGAATATTTGTATGCAATTTCATCATCGTAATATTTCAGGTCGGGAAGATATACATCGATTAAACCTTCCATCTTACTTAATATCTCAACGTTCTCATAAGCGTTGGAATTCCATACAATAGGAACCTTTAGCCCTCTTTCTTTGGCTAATTTTATTGCCTCAGCAATCTGGGGTGTATAAATGGTAGGAGTTACCAGATTAATGTTATGAACTCCCCGCTCTTGAAGCCTCAAGAATATTTCTGCCAGAGCTTTCAAATCCCTGGGTTTACCAACCATTTCCTGGCTGATTTCGTAATTCTGGCAAAATACGCATTTTAAATTGCATCCGGAAAAAAATACCGTTCCCGACCCTTTGGTACCGCTTATACAGGGTTCTTCCCAGGGATGGGGGAATGCCTTTGAAACAATGCAATCAAATCCTGCCCGGCAAAATCCGAGTTCTCCGTTAATCCTGTTCACTTTACATCTCATAGGGCATACTTCGCAGGATTTTAACAGTTCTAAAAAATCCAAGGTATTTCTCTCCTTCTTTGAGACTGATTTTAATCTATAATTAATATTCCTTTATATCTTTAACTTTATTTGCACCTGCCCTTCCTTGCAGCCTTTTAAATTTAAAAGCATAGATCTTATCACCGAATAAAATAAATCTTCCACAAAGGGTACCAGCGGTATATCTTTATTATCCACCAGGATTTTTATCTTCCCTTCCCCTTCTCGCTTGCAGAATTTTCTGTCGGCTTTTCCGCTAATTATTTTTTCTGCCATTTTGTTGCAATCTTCTCCGCATTTTCCACATCCTCCTCCAAAAAGGGCAGGAAGTTTTTCAAATACCCTTTCTACGATCAAATCGGTAATATTTCTTATTTCTTCTAAGCTAAGCACGGGTATATTTTCCATAAATTTTTTTTCGGTTTTTCTTGTTACGGCTGCAATAGTTTTAGAAGACAGTTCGTCCTTTTTTATTTCTCCATTAAAACAAACTATCTCGGGGAAAGCTCCTTGTAAATTCTCAAGAATCAGGTAATCACAGTTATAGTAATTTATAACATCTTCCAGGTCCGATTCTTTAAAAATAAGCTCTACCTTGCCATCCTTAAAATATCCGACCATCTTGAATTTTTCAAACTGGCCCTTCAAACTCTTGTCTTCTTTTAATAAGCCTACAGAATATCCCCTGCTTACGAGCTCATTTCCTATTTTATTTATAAAGTCTTCCCTTTCAATTTCTTTTTCCACATTTTGAAATCTAATAGAAAAAACCTTCATACCATTCCCTACTTTCTCAATGTAGCTATCAATCTTTTGGGATTTAACAGGAGATTTAGAGCATCCTCGGGAGAAAACACAACAATTTGAGCATTAATAATAGATTCCCTGTAAGCCCCTTCCCTTCCTATTACTGCAATACTTAGTTTTGCAGTTTTTATCATTTTAACATCATTTTTCCCGTTTCCAATACATGCGACGAATTCTGCTCCCAGCTTTTCAACAAAATTCTTCTTATCTTCTCCTCCATCCAGGGGATCAACTTTGTAAAATTTAACAGGAATATCCTTTAATTCTTCAGAAGCTGTCCCATAAGTATCAGCTGTAAGTATAAAAACCTCCATTTTTTCTGAAAGCTTTTTTATCAATTCTTTTACCTTTTGCGAGCATTTTCCGTCCTCTGCCAGGGTGCCATTGTAGTCAAGAACCAAATACTTTAAATTTAAAGTGGTTCCTCCAGGAATTTCAACTTCCAGCATAATTTACCTCCTATGGGAAGACTAACATTAAATTATTCTCCATAAACTAAAAAATTCCTCTAAAATCCACCTTTCATCGCTTAATTTATTGCCTTTTTTAATTTTTATTCCCAATTTAATAGTAAATACAGTATTTTTTAAAAGCTAAAAAAAAAAGATTCCTGCAAAATCAGGAACCGTAAATCTTAATTATTTTTCTATTTATTTTACTATCTCTAATCCCTTTTTAAAAGCCTTTTCATTAATTTCATACATAGCCTTCCGGTGCTCCGGAAGGAAATAATCTATAGATTTTAACACCGTGTCGGGTTTTACAATTCCGGTCTTACCCACTACCACTCCCAGAGCTACCATATTCGCCGCCTTTATATTTCCTATTTCATCAGCAATTTTTATTGCGTTTATTTTAATCGTTTCTACCCCGTCTTTTTCCAGAGCTTTATCTATTAAATCCATATTCAATACCGCAAGGCCACCCTTTTTTACAAAAGGCATGAATTTTTCCATGGAAGGCTTGTTCATTGCTACCAAAACATCCGGCGAAGATATAATGGGAGAAGGTATCCTCCTGTCGGAAATAACTACCATGCAGTTTGCAGTGCCACCGCGCATTTCGGGGCCATAGGAAGGAATCCAGGAAACCTCTTTTCCTTCTACCATTGCACTGTGGGCTAATATTTCTCCCATTAACATAATGCCCTGTCCGCCAAACCCGGCCATAATTACTTCAAGTTTCATTACCGCCCCTCCTCCCAATCCTTATATATTCCCGGAGGAAAAACTTTTGTCATTTCGTTTTTTACCCATTCAATAGCATTAGATGGAGACATGCCCCAGTTTGTAGGGCAGGGGGAAAGGATTTCTACAAGAGAAAAGCCCTTTTTGTTGATCTGAGTTTCAAAAGCCTTTTTAATATAGCTTTTTGCCCGTAAAATATTTTTTACATCGGTAACCTGAGCTCTTGCTAAATAGGCGGAACCATCAAGAGTTGATAGCATTTCGCAAACTCTAATCGGGTATCCCGCGCTTTGTGGATTCCTTCCGTACGGTGAAGTCTCGGTTTTTTGTCCTAATAAAGTGGTAGGTGCCATCTGTCCTCCCGTCATGCCGTAAATAGCATTATTTACAAATATTACCGTGATGTTTTCTCCCCTTGCGGCTGCATGGATAATCTCTGCAGTTCCAATAGCTGCGAGGTCCCCATCACCTTGATAGGCAAAAACTATATTTTCCGGCAGAACTCTTTTTATTCCGGTAGCCACCGCCGGTGCTCTACCGTGCGCAGCCTGTTGCATGTCACAATTAAAATAGTTGTAGGCCAATACGGAACATCCTACCGGAGCTACTCCAATGGTTTTTTCTCTGATATTCAGCTCATCCATAACCTCAGCCACTAATCTATGAATAACCCCGTGACCGCATCCCGGGCAGTAATGGGTTTTTGTTTCCTGTAGTGATTTTGGCCTTTCAAACACCACTTTCATCAGGCCATCCCCCTCATCTTTTCGATTTCTTTAAGGATTTCTTCTGCAGTAAATACCATTCCACCGGGTCTTCCGTAAAAATATACGGGTGCCCTTCCATTTACCGAAAGCTTAACATCGTCTACCATTTGTCCGAGAGAAAGTTCAACGGTTAGAAAAGCTTTTGCCCTCGATATAACCTCTTCAAATGCCTTTACGGGATAAGGCCATAAGGTTATCGGCCTAATAAGTCCAACTTTAATTCCCTTTTCTCTGGCCATTTCGATTGCAGAGAGAGCTATCCTCGCAGCTATTCCGTAAGCCACTACAAAATATTCCGCATCATCGCAGTTTATCATCTCATACCTTACTTCTTTTTCTTCAATTTCTTTATATTTTCTATATAACTTCCAGTTATGCTCCTCTAACTTTACCGGATCAAGATACAGGGAATTTATAATATTCTGTTTTCTATCCTTCATTCCCGTCGTTGCCCAATCTTTTGGGGGAAGTTCTCTTTTGGGCCTTTCCTTAAACACAACGGGCTCCATCATTTGCCCTAAAATGCCATCCCCCAGTATCATAACAGGGTTTCTGTAAAGGTCCGCCAAATCAAAGGCATCGTACACGAGATCGACAAGTTCCTGGACAGAAGAAGGTGCAAGGACTATGGTCCTGTAATCTCCGTGTCCACCGCCTCTCGTAGCCTGATAATAATCCGATTGAGCGGGTTGTATATCCCCCAGCCCCGGTCCTCCTCTCATAATATTTACAATAACACAGGGCAGTTCCGCACCACAAAGATAGGAAATCCCTTCCTGCTTCAGACTTATTCCCGGACTCGATGAGGAAGTCATTACCCTTGCTCCAGCTCCAGCAGCTCCATACACCATGTTTATTGCGGCTACCTCGCTCTCTGCCTGTAGAAAAACTCCTCCTCTTTTAGGCATTTCCCTCGCAAGGTACGCAGGTAGCTCACTTTGAGGGGTGATTGGATATCCAAAAAAGCATTGACATCCTGCCCTTATTGCCGCTTCTGCCAGAGCCTCATTACCTTTCATCAGTATTTTTTCCAATTTATTCTCCCTCCTTTTCTTCCTTGTAGATTGTAAAAACTATATCAGGACAAACCGTCGCGCAAAATCCGCAAGCAATACATCCTTCTTTTGACGCTACCGGATGATAACCCAATATATTTACTTCTTCCTGGTCAAGAAAAAGAATTTTCCTGGGACAAACATTCACGCAAAGCCCACAACCTTTACATCTATCTTTATCGATAATAAGTTTATTCAACGCAAACCTTCCTCCTTTCATTTAACTGTATTCTTTAGCCACCTCTTCCCCTCTTAAAACCCTCAAAGCCCCTTCTGCCAGAGCCTTTAGCTCGTCTTCCCCGGGGAATACTTCTACAGGAGCTATGAAAGATACTCTTTCCTTTATCCAGTTCACCAGCCTTGCATCATAAGCAAGGCCGCCGGTTAAAATTACCGCATCCACTTTTCCGGATAAAGTAGCTGCACATGCGCCTATTTCCCTTGCAATTCTATACGCCATAGCTTCATAAACTAATTTAGCTTCGGTATTACCATTATCTATCATTGCGCCTATTTCCCTCGCATCATTTGTGCCAAAATACGCGACAAGCCCTCCTTTGCCGGCAATCAACTTCTTCATTTCTTCCCTGCTCATATTTTCTTTAAAAATTAAGTTTGCCACATCCATTGCAGGAAGGCTTCCCGCTCTTTCCGGCGAAAAAGGTCCCTCTCCCTCAAGACCGTTATTTACATCTACTACTTTACCTTTTTTATGAGCGCCTACGGTAATACCGCCACCCATATGAGCTACTATTAAATTCAGTTCTTCGTATTTTTTGCCGGTATTTTTTGCATACCTTTTTGCAACGGCCTTTTGATTCAGTGCATGAAAAATACTTTTTCTTTTTATTTTGGGTACCCCGGTAATTTTTGCTATGGGTTCCATTTCATCCACCACTACCGGGTCTACAATAAACGCAGGGGCATTTATTTTAGAAGCTATTTCGTATGCCAGCACTCCTCCTAAATTAGATGCGTGTTCCCCGAGAACTCCTATTTTTAAATCTTCAAGCATTTTTTCATTTACCCGGTAAGTTCCTCCCTCCACAGGTTTTATCAACCCACCCCTGCCTACTACCGCATTTAAATTGTTAATGTTGTATTGTCTCTTTTCTATTGCTTCCAGTATTACTTTTTTTCTAAACGGATACTGATCAAAAATTGTCCGGAATTCCTTTAAATCTTCAGTAGAATGAGAAATTTTTTCTTCAAATATCATTTCTTCGTCTTTAAATACGGCTATTTTTGTAGAAGTTGACCCGGGATTTATTGCAAGAATTTCAAAAGCCATAAAATCCCTCCGAATATTAACCTTTTTTCTTAAATTTACTTTCGGCAATCATATCCGCAGCCTTTGCAGTAGTAATCCCTTTTTCTTTTGCCATATTGAAAACTTCCTTTAATCTTCTTGGAATGATTTGCAGTTTTTGTTCTACTACTTCCAAACTGTAAGGGATTCCTGACACTTCAATAGATACATTAATTACTCCGCCACCATTTATTACATAGTCAGGAGCGTATAAAATATCCCTTTCTGATAACTTTTGCGCAAAACTTTCGTCTTTAAGCTGGTTATTCGCAGCACCAGCTATTATTTTGCATTTCAGTCTTTCTACTGTATTTTCATTTATTACCGCACCAAGAGCGCAAGGTGAAAATACATCACACTCTATATCATAAATCTCCTCAGCGCTTACAACCTTCGCATTGAATTTCTTTTCAGCTTCTTTTACCCGATCCTCATAAATATCCGTTACTATTAGCCGTGCACCCGCTTCATAGAGTAATCCTGCGAGGGACATCCCCACATGCCCTAAACCCTGAATCGCTACTACTACATCTTTTATATCCGTTTGTCCAAAAAGCCATTCGGAACATGCTTTAATACCTAAAAATACACCTTTTGCCGTTATAGGCGAAGGGTCTCCGCTTTTACCATCAAGTCCCGCCACATAGTGCGTTTCCATAGCTACATATTTCATGTCTTCCGGACAGGTACCTACATCTTCTGCAGTGATGTATTTTCCACCCAAAGAATTCACAAATTTGCCGAAGGCCCTGAAAAGTTTTTCGCTTTTATCCTTCCGGGGATCCCCTATTATTACGGATTTTCCTCCGCCCAGGGGTAATTCCATCATGGCATTTTTATAAGTCATTCCCCGGGACAACCTCAAGACATCTCTTACCGCATCCTCTTCGGTAGCGTAGCTCCACATACGACATCCACCTAAGGCAGGACCCAGGTTGGTGTTATGAACCGCAATTATAGCTTTTAGTCCAGCTTCTTTATCATTGCAAAAAACCACTTCCTCATGCTCCATTTGATCCAGTACTTTAAAAAGCTCCATTTTAAAATACCTCCTTTAATATTTTTTAATTACCCATTAAAGCAGCAAGAGAAATAGAATAAGCTTTTGATTCATCACTATCGGCTCTTGACGTAAGAACAAGCGGTACCTCTGCACCCACCACAATGCCAGCTACCTTTGCATTAGCAAAGTAAACAAGGGATTTGTATAAAATATTTCCGCTTATAAGGTCGGGCACCAGTAATATATCCGCATCTCCCCCCACTGCCGAATTAATCCCTTTATGCTCACAAGCTTCCTTTGAGATTGCATTATCCAGCGCTAAGGGGCCATCCACCAATGCTTTCAATTTTTCCCTTTCTGCCATTTTTGATATAATAGCCGCATCTAAAGTAGAAGGAATGGATGGATTTACATTTTCCACTGCCGAAAGTAAAGCTACTTTTGGCATTTCTATTCCCAGGATTTTTGTAACCTGTAGCGCGTTTTTCATTATCTGGTATTTTTGAATTAAATCCGGACTTATGTTCATAGCCGCATCCGTTACAAGAATCAATTTTGGATAATTTTCTACTTCAAATACTGCCACATGGCTTAAAAGTCTTCCTCCAGTCAATGATTTATCTCCTGAAAGGACACCTTTTAAAAAATCTTTGGTTTGAATTAAACCTTTCATAAGAGCCTGCACCTTTTTTTCTTTTGCAAGTTCCACACCTATTAATGAAGCCTTTATAGGATCTTTTTCATCTATAATTTCACCATCAAAATCAAATTCAATTTGTTCCGATATTTTTTTTATCTCAGCTTTATCCCCAATTAAAACCGCATCTACAATGCCTTCTTCCCTGGTTTTTTTCACCGCTTTTAATACATCCTCATCCTCCGCTTTTACAACAGCCATTAGTCTCTTGGGTAAGTTTTTGGCTTTTACTTTCAATTCATTAAGGGTGTTCAAATAAAATCACCTCCACCAAAAGTTTTTTATGCAAACTCCGTGCCGCATTCCAAAAAAATAAAGGCTCATAAATCGAGCCTTTTCATATCAATTATATAATTTTTAGTGCAACTTTTTTCACTGAAAGATTTTTTTTGCACGCTAAAATTTGCATTCACCATTACAACCCGTATTTTTTTATTTTATAAAATAAATTTCTTATGGAAATCCCCAGTATTCTCGCGGCTTCGTGTTTATTACCGCCGGTTTTATTAAGGGCACTAATTATCGCTTCCTTTTCCGTTTCCTCAATTAAAGATTTTAAAGGTAAATTTAAATTTTTACTATTTACTATTCTCAATTTTTCTTCAAAATACCCTCCTACAAAAGAAGGAAGGTGTTTTTTTTCAATAATGGATTCTCCCGTCTTCATATTTATAATTGCTCTGCTTATAACGTTTTCCAATTCTCTTATGTTACCGGGCCAATCGTAATCCATTAAAGATTTTAATGCACTTTTTTCAATACTTTCCACCGCCCTGCCGTATTCCTGATTATATTTTTTTATAAAATGCTCTACGAGCAATGGTATATCCTCCTTTCTTTCTCTCAAAGGAGGTATATATATAGGGAAAACATTGAGCCTAAAATACAGATCCTTTCTAAACCTTCCTTCCTCCACGGCTCGCTCTAAATTCACATTGGTAGCAGCTATCACCCTTACATTTACGGGAACGGGTTTACTTTCCCCCACTCTTAAAATTTCCTTCTCATTTAAAACCCTTAAAAGCATAGCCTGATGACTTAAACCTATTTCGCTTATTTCATCAAGAAAGATCGTCCCGCCATCCGCCTCTTCAAAAAGACCCTTCCTGCCTCCTTTTTTAGCTCCGGTAAAAGCCCCTTCCGCATATCCAAACAGTTCGCTTCCAAGCAAACTATCCGTTAACGCTGCGCAGTTTACCCTGACAAATTGATTGTGCTTTCTGTAGCTGCTGTTATGGATCGCATGGGCAAAAAGTTCCTTTCCTGTACCGCTTTCTCCTCTTAAAAGAATTGTGGCATTTGTAAGGGCTACACTTCTTGCTGCTTCCTTGGCCTCTACTATAAGAGGGCTTTCCCCTATAATATCGTCAAAGGTGTACTTTGCCTCAAGATGCCTTAGCTTTCTTTTAGTTAAATCCAATTCCTCGGTGAGCCTTTTTATTTCCGAAACATCGTGAATAACCGCTACACTTCCCTTTAATTGATCGTTTACAATTATCGGAGCAGCATGAACGATAACTTCTTTTTTGTTTGGCCCTACCTTCATAGGTACACCTTTAATTGGCATTCTCGTTTTTAGAACCTTGTAGTGCACGCTCTCTCCTTCAGCAATATCTACCGTCGCCGGTTTTCCGATAATATCTTCCTTTGTCAAACCCACTAAATTAGTATATGCTTTGTTTATCAATATACCCTTTCCTTCTGAATCAACTACTGAAATAGCATCTTGAGTGGAGTTAATAATTGCTTCCAGCAGGGTCCTGATTTCTTTTAAATTCGTTAATTCTTCAGCTAAATTTTTTACCTCGCTTATATCTCGAAAAATTGCCACGGCACCTTTTATATCTCCTTTTTCATCGAAGATCGGCATACGGCTGGTAATAATTGTCGTATCCTTTAATTTTTGTATCTGGTTTAATTCCGGATTTTTTGTCCTTAATACTACAGGAAGCCTTGTATTTGGTAATATCTTAACAACATTTTTACCTTCTGCATCTTTTTTTTCTACACCTATTAATTTTGCCGCAGCATTGTTTATCATTATTATATTTTCATTAGTGTCCACTACAAGGATTCCTTCATTAATAGCATCAAATATTGCCCTTAATATTTCAGGTGAGACCATATTTTTCACCTTCTACAATAAAAACTTAAAATCATTTTAATTTGAATGTACCCTTATTCCCAGCAAAATTCCTTTTTTCAGGCTGATCTTTGATTTATTATCAAGAAAGACATTGCTGATCCCGCGGGATGTGCCAAAACCTAAGGTTTCTCCCTTTAATGGATAATAGAGCCCTTCGGTATAAATATTTTCTGCAAATTCAGTAACGGGAATCAGTGAAAGCAAGTCACCTTTTTCCCCTTCTATTTCTTTCTCACCTTTAATTAAAAATATTTCAAAATCCTTATCCACTATTTTTAATTCTAAACCTTTCTTTAAATATTTCACAAGCAGAAAAATGTTTGCCAGGCTGTGATCCGGGCGTGTCCCGATTCCCGCAACTATAATAGCTTTTTTTACTCCTAAACTTAATGCGTATTCCACAGCAAGTTCGGTATCTGTAAAGTCTTTTTCCTTGGGATAATATATAATTTTTGTATTTAATTTTTTTATATATTCAAAAACGTTTTCGGGAATAGAATCCATATCGCCAATTAAAAAATCCGGTTTTAACCCCGCGTTCAAAGCATGAAGGGCTCCACTGTCCGCACAAATAACTATATTGTAAAAGCCTTCGTATTTTTTTATGAATTCATAGTCCTTTACATTTCCACCGGCAAAAATAAGGGCATTCATCCCATTATCCTCCTGTTTTTTCATCTTTATAATTAATTTATCATATTTTTTATTACAAAGTTTACATTTTTTCATTTTCTATAGAAAAATTTTAGCTTGTAAATATATGTTTGTTAATAATTAATAAAATTTACCAATTATGGTATAATTCTTTTTGGAGGTGAAAAAATTGCACAGATTTAACCCCAATATTTTCAGACAGTACGATATAAGAGGTGTAGTAGGCGAAGAGTTAACCGAGAATGTTGCAGAAACCCTGGGGAAGGCTTTCGGCAGTTTTTCAATAAAAAAAGGTGAAAAACTCGTAGTGGTTGGAAGCGATAATCGTTTATCATCTCCTTCCTTAAAAAAGGCGGTTATTAATGGACTCCTTTCCACCGGCTGTGATGTAGTCGATTTAGGAACCGTTGTAACTCCCGTATTTTACTTTGCAAGAATTCATTATAAAATTAATGCCGGTATCATGGTAACGGCAAGCCATAACCCTCCACAATTTAACGGCTTTAAGGTTGCTTTCGGTCATGCGACCCTTTACGGTGAAGATATCCAATACATTAGAAAATTAATGGAAGAAGGAAATTTTGAGAAAGGAAACGGCACCCTTAAGTGTATTGACCCCACCGAAGACTATATAAACGATATTACGAGTAGAATCAAACTTTCAAGACCTCTGAAAGTCGCCATTGACTGCGGTAATGGAACTGCGTCCTTTATTGCTGAAAGGCTCTTTACAAGACTTGGAGCACAGGTATATCCCCTTTACTGTGATTCCGATCCGAATTTCCCAAATCATTTTCCAGATCCGGTAAAACCCGAAAATATGCAGGATTTAAAGAATTTAGTGCTGAAAGGAAACCTGGACCTGGGAATTGGCTTTGATGGAGATGGAGACAGGATTGGTGTGGTGGACGATAAGGGGCAAATAATCTGGGGAGACATGTTGATGATTCTTTTTTGGAGGGAAATTTTGCCAAAACATCCCGGGGCCACTGCAATTGTTGAAGTTAAATGTTCCCAGGCCCTTGTAGAAGAAATTACTAAACTTGGAGGTAATCCCATCTTTTATAAAACCGGTCACTCCCTTATAAAAGCAAAAATGAAAGAAATCGGAGCAATTTTCACCGGTGAAATGTCTGGCCATATGTTTTTTGCGGATGAGTACTACGGTTTTGATGACGCTTTGTACGCTGCTGCGAGATTGTTAAGAATTCTCTCGAATACAGAAAAAAAACTCTCCGAACTATTGAGCGATGTACCCAAGTACTATTCCACACCGGAAATACGGGTCCATTGCTCGGATGAAGAAAAATTTGATAAAGTTCAGGAGGTAAAAAAATATTTCTCAGGTAGGTACGAAATAATTGATATCGACGGTGCCCGGGTGATTTTCCCCGATGGATGGGGGCTGGTAAGGGCATCCAACACCGGTCCGGAATTAATAGTAAGATGCGAATCAAAAACCCCTGAAGGACTGGCGAAAATAAAGGAAGAAATAAAAAGGGCGCTTTCGCCCTTAGAGGTTTTTTAAATATTTAAAATGCCGCTTTTTATGCGGCATTTTTTATTAATACTAATATCGAAAATTTATATAACCCCAGGTAAGAGGATCCGGTACGGGAAGCTGAATATAGCCGTAAGTATTCAAAACGGCTATTAATGAAAAAAAATTTATTTTTTTATGGTGGAAATGGCGGGGTAATAAGAAAGAATTTACGCTGCAAATTTTCCCCTTCCATTCCAGCCCAAACCAGCAATTAAAACAGCTCAAATTATGTTTTTTCTTGTTTAGCACCATATAAAAATCCAATAATTTATCTTCCATATAAGTACCGGGACAGGTCATGGTCAATTTTAAATCGAAAATCGAAATTCTGTCCTTTCGTTCTCTCACAAAACAATTGTCAGCCATTTTCATTATTCTATCAACTGCAGGTCCTTTTGTAAAATCCAGAATATTGCCATCAAATCTAAAATAGTACATAAAATGCCCACTCCTTATTTATCTCAATTATAGAGTGGGCATAAAATACCATATTTATACGTTTTGTATCTTTTAAGAATCAATTTAAACCATCATAAAAAATTTTTTATATAGTTTATTCCTCTTTCTGCTGCAACTTCACCATCAGGTACCGGCAAATATTCAAAAGCAATTGCACCTTTGTAATCTATATATTTTAATGCTTCTACTATTTCTTTAAAATTAATATGACCCGACCCTGGATATTTTCTGTTGCTATCTGAAAAATGGATATGCCCCAATTTTCCCTTTGCTAAAATTATTGCATCTTTAAAATCTTTTTCTTCAATATTCATGTGAAAGGTGTCTAAATGTACCTTTAAAAATTTCGACCCTATTTTTTCTATTATTTCAAGGGCTTCCTCTAAATTATTTATAAAATTGGTTTCATATCTGTTAAGAGGTTCAATGACAAGTTCAACATTATATTTTTCTGCATTTTCTAAGCATTTTTTAAAACAATCTATTGCAAAGCTTTTATACATTTCAAAATTTTCTATGTCAGGTATAATACCTCGAATAGATCCTATTATTACTTTTGCATTTAATATTTTTGCAGCTTTTATATGACCATTTATTCTTTCTACTGCCTTTTCTCTAATTTCTTTTTCAGGATTTGTAAAACTTAGTTTATCCTTTACATAAACAAGCCCTGTTCCTAATGTTGTGACTGTCATTTTATTTTCATTTAAAGATTCAATAATTTTTTCTACGTTCAATAAAGACGCATCTTCAATATGTATTTCGATTGCATCATAACCAAAATGCTTAGCCTTTTTAATATTTTTCGTAATATCCCCTCTTAAAAGAACTGGGAAATTTAATCCTACATTTTCTGCAATTGAAAGGCTTATTCTCATATGAACACCGCCTTATCTTACAATTTTAATCGGTTTCCCTTCTTCTATTGATTTTTTAGCCGCGAGGCCTATGATTACAGGTTCCAGTCCATCTAGTCCGGTCACCGGTGTGTCCTTATCATTAACAATTGCTTCTATAAATGCTCTCATTTCTTCTATATACGCATCTTTATACCTTTCAATGAAGAAATATTTGGGTTTTTCCGAAATTATCCCTTCGGAGGAATTATATACTACATTTGTCAAAGTTTCATTTCCGGCAATCAGGCAACCTTTATTTCCAAATACTTCTATCCTTTGATCATACCCATAGACAGATTTTCTGCTGTTATCTATAACTCCTAAGGCTCCGTTTTTAAACTTTAAAGTAATTACGACAGTATCGACATCACCGGCTTCACCAATTTTCTTATCTACTAAAACATTTCCTAAAGCAAATACCTCTTCTACTTCGCTGGATGTCAAAAACCTTGCCATATCAAAATCGTGAATAGTCATATCAAGGAATATCCCGCCAGATACTTTTATATACTCGATAGGTGGTGGTTCGGGGTCTCTGGAAGTAATTTTTAATATATGTATATCCCCAATTTTACCTTGTTGAATCATCTCCTTAATTTTTCTAAAATTATGATCGAACCTTCGTTGGAAGCCTATTTGCAACTTTACACCAGAATTTTCTACTTCCGTCAATGCTGTTTTAATTTTCTCCAAATCAAAATCTATAGGTTTTTCGCAAAATATATGTTTCTTTTCTTGGGCAGCTTCAATTATAAACTGGCAGTGGGTATCAGTAGAAGAACAAATAAGCACAGCATCTATCCCTTTATCTTCCATTATTGCCCTGCGATCGTCGTATATTTTTTCAATTCCCAAATTTTTAGCCCAATCATAAATTTTATCCGCAAATACATCCGCAACCGCTTTAATTTCAGCTACATCATTAAAATATCTTTTAATATTTTCTGCGTGCATCTTTCCGATTCTACCTGCTCCCAAAAGCCCCAGTTTAATCTTTGCCATTATGATTCCTCCTTTACTTTTAATTTAAGACCTTCGCCCTTTTCAGGCGAAGGTCTTTTTTAAATTATAACTTATGAAATACGCCAATTAATGGTAATTCATACACGGACTTCCATCCCGGGCTTAATGGCTCTTTCAAGAAGGGCTCCATTTCTTTTTCTGTTCTAAGCGTTACTTTTTCTACCGGCGGAACTGTACCAGGCGGGAAAGCCTCAAGTATTTGATCAATTACTAAGGTCAAATACGTCAATATTGCTGCAATTGGACGTTTTGCCTTCCTTGGGTCGGCAAGGCTTGGTTTACCCACTACGCCTTGGGGCGTTGCAGCTCTTTCTATAGCCATATGACCTTCGCCTTCCGACCAGCGGCTGGGTCTACCAAAAGGATCTACCGATTTATCAAAATGTCCATCGGGTAAAAAGCTCTCTGGTTCTGCATCTTCTACAACGCTCATGTCAATCATTTCAGGAAATAAAAGTAGAGCAACTGAAGTTTCTGCTTCATCCGCATGAACAAAATGAGTTTCTAAACTATCGGGCCTATTTGTTGGATAGAAAAATTCTCTTACTGCCCTATGCCAATCTATTACCCTGAAAATTCCAGGTAGCTGGAATCTCTTCATAAACTCTTGAATTGCGGATTCCAGCATCCATAAATGGCCATGATTGTTTATTAAAATTATCTTTCTAAATCCATCATTCCATAAACCTAACATTGTATATATAAGAGTTTCCTCAACTACTTCTTTTGGCATAACGACTGTTCCAGGCATACCTAAATGATGATAGGGATGTCCCCCATAATTCAGTGGAGGAAATGCGAGGCTAACTTCTCTTCCCTGCTTCGCAGTAAACCGCCTTACTCCTTCAAGAATCTGTGTTACCATAAAAGTATCAAGGCCGCTATTGGCATGCATACCGTGATTTTCCGTACAGCCAATCGGTACCAATACAATATCATTTTTCTTTCTCTTTTCAATTACCTTAGCCCTTGGTGTATTTTGAATATAGCATCCAGCTTTACCCAGTTCGGAGGGAGAAGGTATTTCGTATTCTTTCAATATTGCATCAATTTCCTCTTCCGATGCATCCCAAATCCTCTTTTTGAGTCTTCCAACCTCATTATCTTCAAAAATAATTGCAGGATTATCTGTTAATATCCATTTTTTGTCCTTTGGTTTTTCCACTTTTTTTGCCTCCTTTATTTTAATGAGATTAATCCATCACACAAGTGACTTTGCATTCAGTTCTATCCGTCTGAAGTTTAATAATATGCTCCGGAACTTCGTCTAACTTAATCTTTTTAGTAATTATCGGGGTCATATCCATGCCTGCAGCCATGCTCTCGATAACTCTCGGGAATGTACCGTGACCAGAATGTCCCTGAGCACCTATTATCCTTGCCCTTCTTACCTGCAATACTTCACCGGTTACAGGAATTTTAGCATCTGCCCTTGCAACTATCACCACTGTAGAGTTTAATGTCCTTCCCTCCCAAATAGTTTTTTCTATTTGAGGATATACAATCTGTGGCAATCCTGTAGCTTCTAAGTAAAGGCTTGCTCCGTAACCGTCAGTTATGCGCAGTACTTCTTCGGTAAAATCTACCTTTGTTGGGTCTATTATATAATCCGCCCCTAATTTCTTGCCAAGCTCTGCCCTTGAAGGTGATGGTTCTGATAATATTACTCTTGCAGCACCATGGCGTTTTAATATAGCTACCGCTGCAAGTCCTATTGGGCCACCTCCGCAAATAACAACATTATCTCCAGGCCTAATCCCTCCACCTCTTTCTATAACCGCATTGTAAGCAACAGAAGTGGGTTCTACCAAGCTGCCTGCAAGGAACATTTTTTCTTCTCCATAGCGTTCCCTAAGAGGCTCTAAGCTCCACAGATATTTTGCAGGAAGAACGATATACTTTGCAAAAGCACCATTGACATTGAAACCAATTTCATTTAATCTTTCGCAATGATTAGGATAACCATCCGAACAAGGTTGACACTCTCCGCACCAAAGCATTTCTTCTGCACATACAGGTTCTCCACCTTTAAAAGGTTTATTTGTCCTCTTATCGTAAGCTCCGGGGCCTGCTTCTACAACCACACCAGAAAGTTCATGTCCTAAAATGCAGGGAAAACCTGTCAATCCAGGATATAAAATATATCCTTCTTCATCCGCTTGAGCCATATGTACATCGCTTCCACATATACCGCAAGCTTTTACTTCAATTAAAACCTCCCCTGGACCGGGTTTGGGAACATCATATTCTCTGATTTCAAGCCTCGGATTCCTCCAAACACGGCTTCCTAAATAAGTCTGCCTCCCTTCAATATCTTTTGAACCAAGTTTGAAACCAGGCCTTGGATCCCAATCAGCGATTAGTGTAACCGCTTTCATCTTTGACATTAAAAAAACCCCCTTTTAATTTTTGAATTAATCCTTATTTTTATTGATTCTAAAATAAATTGGATAAACTTCTTTTATAATTAGTTATCAAAAAGTTTTACAAATCGAATTAAAATTAATTTATCATTTTACTTTTGCCTCAGCTCTTCTTCTTAATACATCAATATATACAGCTCCAATTATCACTGCTCCTATAGCAACAGTTTGCCATTCTGCTGAAACACCTAATAAATTTAAGCCATTTCTAAGAACTGCCATTATCATTGCACCTATTAAAGTTCCCCAAACCGTGCCAATACCACCCATAAAACTTGCACCACCAATAATTACTGCTGCAATTGCATCCAATTCATAACTTAAACCCGCTAAAGGATAAGCTGCATTTACTCTGCCAACTAAAACTACCCCTCCTAAAGATGCCATTAAACCACTTAATGTGTAAACAATAATTAATATTTTTTCAACATTAATTCCGGACAACCTCGCAGCTTCTGGATTTCCTCCAACCGCATATATATATCTTCCTGTTGGAGTTTTAGTCAAAAATATATGGTAAATTATATATACAACTATTACTAAAATAAAACTTACAGGTATCATCCCAATAAAAGCAGCTCCAAAATATTGTATAGATTTAGGAAAACCAGAAATAGGTGTTGCTTTTGTAATTATTAAAGCTAATCCCCTGGCTATATTCATCATCCCCAGGGTAGAAATGAAGGGATGCGGCAAATGTAGTTTTGTCAACATAATCCCATTTAAAAATCCTAAAAAAGCTCCTATTCCTAAACATACTATTATACCTATAATTGGATTAAAATTATAATTCTTAACTAATATTGCCATTATAACTGTAGATAATGCTAATACAGAACCAACAGATAAATCTATACCTCCTGTTAGAATAGCTAATAACATTCCTACAGCAATTAAACTATTAATTGCAGATTGTCTTGCAATATTCATTATATTTTCTATTCTTAAAAAATATGGTGATAAAATTGATAATACAATACATAATAATATCAATCCTGCGAGTGCACCTGCTGAAGATAATATATTTTTTATATTCAAATTAGTTTTTTCTAAGTTGTTTTTTATTTCTATTTTTACAAACAATTTAGATTCCTCCTTAAATAACTCCTGTTGCCGCTTTCATTATGATTTCCTGATTTGCCTCATTTTTCATGAACTGACCAGTAATTTTCCCTTCATGAATTACTAATATTCGATCACTCATTCCTAAAATCTCAGGAAGCTCAGATGATATCATAATAACACATGCTCCTTGTTTTACTAATTCATTCATAATGTTGTAAACTTCTACTTTTGCACCAACATCAATTCCTCTTGTAGGTTCATCAAAAATAAATATTTTAGCATTTCTACATAACCATTTTGCAATTACTACTTTTTGTTGATTTCCCCCACTTAATTCTCTAACAATTTTTTTCATTGTAGGAGTTCTAATATTTAATTTGTTAACTAATTCATTAGCTTTTAAATTCATTTTTTTATAATCTAATAGGATTTTTCGTTGGAATTTTTTTAAAGAGCTTAAAGTTATATTATCTAAAACATTTTGGATTAATACTAACCCTTGGTTTTTTCTATCTTCTGTTATTAAAGCTATACCTTTATTCATTGCATCAATTGGACTCTTTATTCTACATTCTTCACCAAAAATAAATATTTTCCCAGAATCAATAGGATCCGCTCCAAAAATTGCCCGAGCTATTTCTGTTCTTCCAGCACCTACAAGACCTGATATTCCTAAAATTTCACCACAATAAGCACTAAAGGTTATATTTTCAAATACTCCTTTGCGTGTCAAATTTTCTACTCTTAATGCTTCATTTTTTCTAATGGTATTTATTTTAGGATATTGCTGTTCAAGAGTTCTACCAACCATATATTTTATTAAATCATTTTTATTAGTTTCTTTTGTATTTAAGGTAATTATCCTGTTTCCATCTCTCATTACAGTTACCCTATCACAGATAGTAAAAATTTCTTCTAATCTGTGAGATATATAAATAATTGAAATCCCTTTACTTTTTAATTTAAAAATCACTTTAAATAGTTCATCAGTTTCCTTATTACTTAAACATGCAGTAGGTTCATCTAAAATTATTATATTAGCATTTGTTGATAATATCTTTGCTATTTCAACCATTTGTTGTTGCCCAATACCTAATTTGTTTACTGTTATATTGGGATCAATATCTTGGCCCAATTCTTTTAAAATTTTTTGTGCTTCTTCTTTTGTTTTCTTCCAATTAATAAAACTTACTAATTTACCTTCACTTTTTATTTCTTTCCCCAAATAAATATTTTCCGCTACTGTAAGAAAAGGTTGTAGGTTTAATTCTTGATATATAGCTGCTATTCCTAAATTAATTGCATCTCTTGGATTGTTAATATTCACTTCTCTACCATTTAAAAAAATTTGACCTTCATCTTTTTGGTAAGCTCCTGTTAATATTTTTATTAGAGTAGACTTTCCAGCTCCATTTTCACCCAAAAGCCCATGAACTTCACCTTTTTTTAATTCAAAATCTACAGAATTTAAAGCTTTTACACCAGGAAAATTTTTTGTAATTTTTTTCATACTAAGGACTATATTCTGTTCCATATAATATACCTCCATATTCTTCTGGTGAGGTTTAAAAACCTCACCAGAAGAATGAAGAAATTCATATACAGAAAGTTTATTATTTAATTTATTTTGTTGATTATTTACCTAAAATTTCATTAAGTTTTTTCTGCTCTTGTTCAACATTTTCCTTGGAAATTATGTAAGTTCCAGTATCAATTCTCTTATCCACAGCTTCTTTTTTTACCGCCTTAACTGCAGCTTCAACACCTTTATAGCCTATATTATAAGGGCTTTGTGCTACAGAAGCAGTAAGTTCTCCAGCTGCAATTGATTTTAAGGCATCTGGTGAGCCATCAAAACCCACCACAACTATATTTTTATTTGCAGCCTGAATAGCTCTTACAGCACCTAAAGCCATTTCATCATTCGTAGCAAAAACTCCTTGAATATCTGGATGAGCTTGTAGCATATTTTCCATAACTGTCATTCCTAAGCCTCTTTCACTATTAGCAGGTTGAACATCTAAAATTTCCAATCCTTGGGCTTTTAATACTTCAATAGCACCATTAGCTCTTTCATCATGTGTAGGATCACCCATTGCACCTCTAATTATTACAACTTTTCCACCTTTACCTAATTTTTGAGCTAAAAATTCTCCCGCTAACTTACCACCATTAAAGTTACCAGTTCCAACAAAACTTACTTTATCCTGCCAATTTGCATCAGTATCAATCAAAACCACAGGAATTCCTGCCTGTTTTGCCTTATCAAAAAATGGAATAGCTGAAGGTGGCTGAGAAGGTGCAACCGCTAATGCAGAGACCTTCTTTGTAATTTGATCTTCAATCATCGCTACTTGTTCAGATACAGCAGTTTCTGCAGAAGGTCCTAGCACTACAACATCAACTCCTAAATCTTTACCAGCTGCCTTAGCACCAGCCTCAACAATTTTCCAATAATCACTATTTAATGCTTTTACAATAACTGCTATTTTAATTGATTGATTAGAGGGCTGGGATTGTTGTTGCTGCTTTGCCGTATTTCCACAACCAGCAAAAAATGAAACTGTAAAAATAAAAATTAGAATCAGACTCAAAAGTTTTAAAATTATTTTTTTCACGAAATTAGCCCCCTTTTCATTTTTTATTTAAATTAAAAATAGCAAAATATTTTATCATTCCTCCTTTCATTACATTTTAATATCATATATAATCCGTCGACTTCCTTATTACTAAATTGACATCAAAAACTACCTTTTCCCCGGCTGTTCTTTCATTTTTTATCCTTTTTATCAACATTTCAGCAGCAAGATATCCCATTTTTTTCATTTGTTGACTAATAGTAGTTAATGGTGGATCCACTAATTCGGCTAGCATTGTATTATCATAGCCTACAACAGAAATATCCTGAGGTACTTTCAAACCCAAGGATTTTGCAGCTTTAATTACGCCTATCGCTGTTAAATCATTGGCAGCAAAAAAAGCTGTAGGTTTAATTTTGCCCGTGAGAATTTCCAAAGCTTTTTTATAACCAAAATCTACTTTAAAATCACCGTATCCAACTAATTCTGGATAAATTTTTAAATTAGCTTCGTGTATGGCCTTTAAATAACCTTTTTCCCTTTCCAAATTTACCTTAACCCTTGGAGGTCCTAACAAACAGGCAATTTTTTGATGTCCTAAATCAATTAAATGCTTGGTAGCTAAATACCCCCCCTTCTCATTATCTGAAACCACCGCATCAAAATTACAACCTTCACATTCTATATCTCTACCCAATAGTATCATAGGAACATTGGATTTAATCATTTTTAAAACAATCTCATCATTATAGTAAGCAGTAGAAATTATATAACCATCAATACTTTTTTGTTTTAGGAGTTTAATGTAAGTAACTTCTTTATCTATGCTGTTATCTGTATTACAAATAATTAAATTAAATCCAAAATCATTACATGCATCTTCAACACCTCTTGTAAGCTCCGCAAAAAAAGGGTTAGAAATATCTGGTACTACTATTCCTAAAGTTTTTGTTGATTTTTTTGTTAATGCAGAAGCAATTACATTCGGAGAAAAATTTAATTCTTCGATTGCTTTCATGACCCTTTCACGAGTTTTTGCTGAAACTAAAGAACTATTATTTAACACTCTTGAAACGGTAGCAATTGAAACATTTGCTTTTCGCGCCACATCATAAATAGTTACTGGCATTAAAGCACCATCCTTATTATTTTTTAAATATTGTTGTTTGATTGTATATAATTTTTTTTCTTAATAAATTTTTTTGTAAGAAAATTGTAAGCGGTTACAATTTATCATTAAAAAAAGTTCCTAATTATTAATATAACTTTATGAAAGGGGTTTCATTTTTTTAAATAATCTATTTATACACAAATATAATTATTCTTCATATTTTTAAAAATTCCTGCTTAAAAAATTAAATTAAAAATAATTTTTTTTATTAATTATTTTATCAAATATTTAACCCTATTTTATAAAAAAACCCTTGAAGAAAAAATTATTATTTCCTCAAGGGGCAATTCAAACTATATTTTTAATCTTTCTTCCAAATATTCCTTTACCTTGCTGATTTCTATTCTGTCCTGAAGCATGGTGTCCCTATCCCTTACAGTGACTTTATTGTCGTTTAAGCTTTCATAATCCACCGTGATGCAGTAAGGAGTTCCAATTTCATCCTGTCTTCTATATCTTTTCCCGATACTCCCGGCATTATCATATTCTACGGTGAAGGACTTCTTCAAATCATGGTAAATTTTTCTCGCCAGCTCTTCTAAAGGTTCCTTTTTAAATAAAGGCAGCACGGCGCATTTTACGGGAGCCATGACTGGATTTAACCCCAGGACTACCCTGGTTTCTCCCTCAACTTCTTCTTCTCTATAAGCATCGCATAGTATAGCAAGCATGGCTCTATCCACACCTAAGGAAGGTTCTATGACATAGGGAATTATATGTTTTTGTTCTTCCTGATCAAAATAGGTTAAAGCTTTACCTGAATACTCCATGTGCCTTGATAAATCAAAATCGGTTCTGTTAGCTACGCCCCATAACTCACCCCAGCCGAAGGGGAAATTATACTCTAAATCCGTGGTAGCCTTTGAATAATGAGATAATTCTTCGGGTGAATGATCTCTAAGCCTTAAATTTTCTTTTTTAACCCCGATCGATGTAAAAAATTCCATGGTGAAATTTCTCCAGTAATCAAACCACTCCATATCCTCTCCCGGCTTTACGAAAAATTCTAATTCCATTTGTTCAAATTCCCTTGTTCTGAAAATGAAATTGCCTGGAGTTATTTCATTTCTAAAAGCCTTCCCTATCTGGGCAATTCCAAAGGGAAGCTTAACCCTGCAGGTATCCACTATATTCTTAAAATTTACAAATATCCCTTGAGCTGTTTCCGGTCTTAAATACACGATAGAGCTTGAATCTTCGGTAACCCCCTGGTAAGTCTTAAACATAAGGTTAAATACCCTTGCATCGGTCCAATCTACCGCACCGCATACCGGACATTTTACCTTGTTATCATGTACAATTTCAGACAATTCTTTTACACTTTTGCCCTCTACATGAAGCCCTAAGGTCTCTTCTATAAGATGGTCAGCCCTAAACCTGGACTTACAATTTTTACAATCAATCAGGGCATCGTTAAACCCAGCTACATGCCCCGAAGCTTCCCATACCTTAGGATGCATTAAAATAGCGCTGTCAAGTCCAACCACATCGTCCCTTTCATGGACAACTTTCTTCCACCAATACCTTTTTATGTTCTGCTTCAATTCTGCTCCGTAAGGTCCATAATCCCAGGTATTTGCAAGTCCTCCGTAAATCTCCGAACCCTGATAGACAAATCCTCTCCTTTTACATAATGATACTATTTTGTTCATTAATTTTTCTCCGGTATCAGCCATACTAAACTCCTTTCCATTAATTTTTAGAATAAAAAAATTAAACCCCAAGACCTTAAAAGGCCTAGGGGTCCTTTCCGGACGGTTCCACCCTAGTTGCAGGTTATCACCTGCCACTTTAAAAAGCTAATAAATTATATTTATTACTTAGTTTCTTTAATCACCTCAGCTGCCACATGCCTTTTTTACCGCGAAGCTTCCACCATCCTTCGCTCGCTTTTGGCAGGGAAAAGGCACTTTACTGAGGCCAAAATAAATTTTATTATATTATAGCATGAAGTAGATTTTTTAGCAATGTTTAACATGTGTTTTGTGTTTTTCTAATAATCTAATGTTAATATTTCCTCTATACTACCCTGTTTTATTATTTTCCCGCTTTCTAAAATTATGCCCCTATCAGCAAGAACCGATATTTCCTTCTTTTCATGGCTTACGAAAAAAGCAGTCATTGATGTGGATTTTAATATTTCCGTGAGCTCCATTAGCAAATCGCCTTTACTGGGCTCGTCTAAATTAGCAAAGGGTTCATCCAAAAAAATTATTTCCGGCTCTAAAGCAAAGGCTCTGGCTATGCTCACCCTTTTAGCCTCACCACCTGATAATACCCTGGCCCATCTTTTTTCTAAATGACTTACTTTTAATTTTTCCATCCAGAACCTGGCCTTTTTTTCCGCAGTTTTTGAATCAACTCCCCTGATTTTTAGACCCAAAAGAATATTTTCTTTTACAGTAGTATTAAGTAATAAAGGCTCCTGAAAGACCACCGCCATTTTTCTTCTTATTTTTATTATTTCCTTTTGCCTCACTTTCTCTCCATTGTAAAAAATCTCACCTCTATGCGGATTTTGCAGAAGCGTCAACACTCTTATAAGAGTACTTTTCCCTGCCCCATTCGGACCAATACAGGCAAAAACGCTTCCCTCAGGAATTTTTATTTCGTTTATGTTTAAAATTACCTTATCTCTGGATTTTACCTGAATATTATAACCTTCAATTATATTCATCTTTAAGACCTCCGCTGCTGTATAAAAGTAAGCCAAAAAGTCGCTAAATAGGATAAAGTCATTAATATTATACTTAAAGCAAGTGCCGTCTCAAAGTTTCCTTTGCTGGTTTCCATAACAATAGCTGTTGTCAGAACCCGGGTATAGCCTTCAATATTTCCCCCTACCATCATGGAAGCTCCAACCTCTGATATAGCCCCTCCAAACCCGGCTATAATTGCAGCCATTAGAGAATACCGTGCTTCCTTAGCCATAAGGTACATCAACTGAAACGGGGTTGCTCCGAGAGACATAATTTGCCACTTCAGTTTATGGTCTAATTGCTGGAAGGCAGCAGTGGCAAGGGATAACACTATAGGTGTGGAAATAAGGGTTTGCGCTATTATTAATGCAGCAGGAGTGTAAATTAGCCTTAAAATTCCCAGAGGACCGCTTCGCCACAATAATAGGCTAACCCATAACCCTACTACCGTTGGCGGTAGGCTCATCCCCAAATTTACAAAACTTATTACAGCCTTTTTCCCCGGAAAATCCTTCAGAGCTAATAACATAGCGATGGGAAAAGCAATAATTACGCTTATTAATGTGGCAGTTAAAGAAACTTTCAGGGAAAAAAAGGCTATACCGTAGACCTCTTTATTGAAGGAAAATAGCATTATTAATCCCTTTTTTAAACCCTCTAAGATTGTATTCATAAAAATTCCCTCTAATTTTCTAAATTAA